>JAUIKE010000226.1 GCA_030430845.1 Bacteroidia bacterium
TGTGTTGCCGGCATCCGTCGGCCGATCTCCGGGACTTCCAGAGGCCCAGGTAACCAGAATATCTTCTGATTCTTTTTGGGAGATGTACTGGTTAAAGGAGTTCTCAAAAATGATGTATTCGGCTTGAAAACCATCGGCATATACTACGACTGTTGAATTCCAGTAGGAGCCATTCGTCGTACCCGCGCCTTTGTTTTCATAAGAATAAAATCCATTTTCTTTATTCACACTTAAAACTTCAGCATCCCAACTTTGGTCATCTTTCATACTGTAGTAATGGTAACCATGTCCATAGTATGAGGTGACCCTGACGGCTCCTTCAGCGATATCTACTCCGCTATTGAGTAGATCTATGCTCGGATTGGCTGACGCATTTTTTAAAGTAATATTCGGTATATCTATGACCAGCATTTCCTCATAATTGCCTGGATCGATCATAATAGTCACCCGGGCGTCTTCTTCTCTGGTCATGTTTCGCACTGCTTCGAGCGCTCCATTGATGGTCAGGAAATCTTTGTCAGGCCCTACCTGTAATACCGGGGTATATGCAAGGGCCTGACTGGTTCTGATATTGGTGATATAGGTCGTGGAGGCACTGGAACCAATGGTAATGGTCACATAGCCCGTAGTGTCTCCTGTATATTCGTAGTCAATGGTTTCTATTATGCTGGTACTCTGTGAGTTGGTAGTAACGGCTTCCCCACCTTCTATAGAGAAATCAGCGGTGTAGTAGTAGCTTATCGTCACTTTTTCACCTGGATTTACCGGTACCTGGATGGTAGCGTCTGCCTGACCTACCAGGTGTCCTTTGGCGACTTCATTAGAAATAGAACCGGTAAATAATAAACCTTTGTAAGAAGGTTCTCCACTCAAAATTTCCCGATCGTCAAACGGCCAGTTGGTGACTGGTGTGAAGACTAAGGTCTTTGTCGTATTCTCTCCATTCACGGTCAAGTTAGACGTTAATCCGAGTTCTACCGGATAATCATCCAATCCGCCCTGGGCCATTGTATAGGTACCATCTCTCAACAAGATTTCAGAAACGGAAGTGAAATGGTATTCATATCCTTCTTCGTACAAATTGGTGAAGGTGAGCGTCAGATCACCTACCTGCTCACTTGTTAAACCCTGGGCATCAATAGCTACTTCATAACTCGGTTTTAATTCAAATACCACATCTGAACTGGTGTCCTCCTGAGCAATTGTTAGCGTGTTGACTGGAATGAAATAATCATTAACACCCTCGGCGGAAATGGTGTATTCCACATTAGGCTCCAGTTCAACTGAATAGGTACCTGCTTCCACATTTACAACAGGTTCCGGGACGTATATCCTTTCGGCAGCAGCATCCGGAGTATACCGGAGCATTAAATTGGCCAATTCTTCTCCCAGGCCGGAAACATTACCGCTCACAGTGTACAATTCCACTTTGATAATCGTCAGATCGTGTGTGACGGCGGAGTCGGCTACTTCAATCGTATTACCTTCACTAATGATGTACCCGTTGGCATTACCCAAACTCAGATCATAAGTGTAGCCTTTCGGCAGATCGACAGAATAGGTACCCTCGGCCACATTAGTTGACCATGCTTTTCCTGCCTCATTGGTGAAAATGATGGAAAAGTCGTCAGAAATTCCGTCCGCCAAAGTGAGATCAACCGCCCCCGAAACTTCGGAGTAAACTGCATCCTGCCGGTATACCCGGTAGTAACTCGGCTTTCCTTGTGTATCGAAAATGCGATAGGAACCAGCCTGTTTGGCTACAAATTTCAACTCGGTCAGATCGCTGGTGATGGGTATGACATCGGTCTGAACTTCCGGATCGGTGACGTATTCAAAATTGATGATCCCGCCGTCATCCGTTTTTGTGATCACGGTTACCTCATCATCTTCACTCAATGTAATACTCAGGAATCTTCCCGGATTAGCCCTTGAGTTGACATAAATACGGCCGGTATAGCCCGGGGCAGTACTAATATTTTCATCATAACGAGTAAGGTTTGTATTGGTAGAACGGAGCCGATCGTTTGCTCCTCCAAACCAACTCAAAACACCTGCGCTGAAGTTGGGCAGTACATTGCCGGCACTTCCAACTGTAATGGAAGGATCGTACCAGGCATTGATGATATCCTCATTAAGGTGGTTATTGTACACTTCTGCATCCAGTTGCTCGGCACCGAAGTCCCAGACATCGATTTTGCCATTGGATGGAGCGATCTCTGGCTCATTTTCAATACTTAAGCCATGGATGTAGATCTCAGCGGTCGGGAATTCTTCACTTATCAAGGTAGCGGTCAAGGATCCCTTAGGCCCCTGGTAGGCAAAGCTACTAGGAAAGCCATCGGCTCCGCCTATGTTTTCACCGGCGATGCTTCCTAAAACATTTCCCTCTGAATCCTTAAACTCCAGCGTCGCACCTTCTGCACGGCCGTAGGTATCTACAAAGAAAGTAATGAGCGCATTGCCCGCTACGATCATTTCAAAGGAGTTGCCCGGGAAAAAGACGCCTCCGTGTGTAGCATCGTGGAAACCATACTGCCCGGCTTCCTCATCTGTGTTACTATTCATGGTCAAAATACCATCCTGAGTAACAAAGGTGGTATATCTCAATTGCTGGTAACTGACCTGTGGAAGGACGGTCCCATCATAGAAGTTGTAGGTGTAGGTTTTGCCTGGTTCCGCTTCTACCACAACACTATTATCCTGTACGCTGATGACGTAGGAGGTTGGGTTGGATGTAGCGTCAGCAAAAGTAACGATCAGAGAATCTCCGCTTACGGTTACCGTATCGATGTCTCCTGTGAATGCTGGGGTGTAGGATGATAATTCCTCGCCGCCCAGATCAATCAATATGGAGGCCAACTCATTGGTTGCGCTGATAACGGTTCCTTCGCTAACTGTGACGGTGGCGTCACTGCCGGCATCTTCTCCACTAGTCAGAGTAATGTCTACTTCGTTTACCGTAATGGAACCTGATTTTTGTACGTAAGGTGTCAGGTCTACTTCATAAGGAACGGGGACTATTGCAATTAATGGTATATAATTGGTGCCGGTAAAATCAAGTGTTACGGTACCAGCTTCTCCTACATACAGAAAGTCTACCGTGGAGCCATCATTGCCAAAATTACCGGAGGTGGTTGAAGATTGGGATGGAATGTCAAAAGCTCCGCTTTCACTGGAAACGGAGATGGTGCCGTTGGAATAGATACTTCCTCCAATTTTGATATAAGAGTTCCCGGCGACCTGCAATTTGATCTGATTACCTCCTTTCAGTACCGAACCGTGCTGGCTTCCGTTGTAACCGTAGGCATTGCTGTTTCCGACAACCACTTCTACCAGTCCTTTTTGAAGACCCGACTTGCCGTCTGTTACGGTTGGTATGATGCTGCCGTCTCTAAAATCGAAGTAATAAATAATGTTTTCTTCGGCCGTCAAATAGCCGGCTCCTAACTGAGAAGGTGTTACATCGATGAGCGGTAGGTATAAGTCGTTTCCGCCTCCCTGGGTCGTTTTAAAATTCAGTGTTTTAGGATCGCCAAAATAGGTGAAGTGGAATTGATCACTCAGGTCATTTTCTACCTTCGTATCCTGCGTACCCAGATCTCCTTCTTCGGTGGCGGTTCCCTGCATGTTCAGACTGGAATATTGGGAGCCTAAAAAGCTAACAGTACTGCTGCCGTCGACCTGGATATCAATATCTCCGTCTACTTTCATATTAAGTCCGTACTGTGCGCCGTGGAAACCAAAATTTCCACTTAGTTTGAGCTTCCCGTCACTGCTTTCACCAGCCGTGATAATACTACCGTCTCTGAAATCATAACTGGTAATACCGTGTAAATAGCTGTTATCATATAATTCGATGGTGTAGGTGCTTGGATCGGTGGAATCGTCCGCATAAGTTATCTCGAGTTGGCTGTCTGTGATCACTGCAGAAGCAATATCGCCACTCACAACCGGAACCAGGCTGGATAAATCTGCTCCGCCCAGGTCAATGGCTACCATACCTTCGTCCTTCAAAGATTTCAAAACCACTCCTTCAGTGACCGTAATCGTAGCATTTTCTGCGGCAGTTGCTCCGGAGCTAAGGTTAATGTCCACACCATTCAGTGTGATCGTACCTGATTTTTGAACATACTCACTTAAGGAAACATCATAAGGGACAGCTGCTACCTCTATATAAGGAATGTAATTCGTTCCGGTAAAATCCAGTGTGATGCTTCCAGCTTCTCCGACATAAAGAAAATCTACGGAAGCTCGTCCGTTGTCAAAGTTGGTGGCCGTTTGGGAGTTTTGCGTGCTGAGGTCAAAAGCTCCGCTTTCGCTCGATACGGAGATCGTACCATTCGAATAAATACTACCCCCAACTTTTATAGTGGAATTCCCGGCTACTTGCAGAATTATCTGGTTGCCGGTTTTTAGAACAGATCCATGTTGAGTACCATTGTATCCGTAAGCATTACTCGGGCCGACGATCAGTTGGAAAAGCCCCGTGTCAATGGGGGTTACGCCGTCGGTGCTTGCAGGAATAATGCTTTCATCTCTGAGATCATAGTAATAAACAATGTTCTTTTCAGCCATTTGGGCTTCTGCACCTGCCTGAGCAGGGATGACTTCAATGGTAGGTAGGTAAAGGTCATTGCCGGTGCCTGGAACGAGCTTAAAGTTGAGGGTGGCTCCATCACCAGAATATACAAAGTCGAATACGTCCGACCGGTCATTGATGACCTTGGTATCTTGTGTACCCAGATCCCCTTCTTCTACGGCCGTTCCGACCATATTCAAGCTCGAATATTGAGAGCCTAAAAAACGAATCGTACTGCTGCCGCTTACTGTAATGTTAATCTCTCCATCCACTTTCATGTTAAGGCCATAGTCGGAGCCATGGTAACCGAAATTACCGGATAGAGTCAACAGGCCGTCATCGCTTTGGCCGTTGTTGATAATCGTTCCGTCTCGAAAATCGTAAAGAACAGTATTGCTGAGCTGTCCGTACACTCCTGTCACAAGCAGGAGTAGGGTTAGTAAAATTATGGTAGGTTTTTGCTTCATGATGTAGGCATTTTTTGTTTGTTTATACCATGCCTGGAGGTAAAAACTCCAATTAGTAGGTGAGCAACCTTTTTGCATAGTTCGAAATCAAACGCAAATTATCTATTCATGAAGAAGGGGACGGCGCAATTTTTATCTAATGCTATTCATTTTTTTAGAAAAATGTTTTAAAAAAGGGAGGATCATTTTTATCCACCTTATTATTGTTGTTAGTTTCCCTCCGGCCTAACAAAAGAAATATCCGGACTGAAGGGTAAAGTCCAGTTCTTCACAGAATCGGGTTGTGCGGGCTGGTAGTTAGAGAAATCTTCCAGTAGAAATTTTGCAATACCCAGCTTTTGTTCCTGTATGCTTTTGGCTATGCATTTCGCTAATTCATAAGCGCCATAATTACTGAAATGGGAATCGTCGGCGATGGCTTTTTCTTGTGCGGGGAAGGAGCCGGCCGGATAATGCACGAATGCTTTTTTAGAGCCTTCCGGGCCCAGTGTTTCAAAAAAACTTTGAGACATATTGTTAAGGTCAATTAGCGGGAGTCCTTCTTCTTTCGCCACCTGGCGCATCGCCTCCGGATAGTCACCGTGTGAATTAATAATTTTGCCCTGATCATCAAAAGTACGCCTGTGAACGGAGGTGACTAGTACAGGATAAGCGCCCTTTTTTCGTATTTCATCGATGTAATCTTTCAGATATTTTTTATAGTCGGTGAATGGTGCTACATAAGCTCCACTTTGCGGTTTTTGATCGTTGTGGCCAAACTGGATCAGGCAATAATCTCCTTTTTTCAAGGTCGTCAGGAGTTTTTCCAGTCGATTTTCACCAAGGAAGCGTTTAAGAGATTCACCGGATTCAGCATGATTGGCGACGACTATTTTTTGGGGCTTAAAAAAAAGCGGTAACATCTGCCCCCAAGAGGCAAAAGGCTCGCTTTTTTGATCGGTCACAGTAGAGTTTCCAATGAGGTATAAAGTGGTGATTTTCTTTACAGGTGTAATTTCAATGGCACAGACACTAGGATTTTGACCATTAAATTCTAAGGTTAGCTGATCGTCCCAATTGAAGTGGTTCACTTCCCGGTGGGTCAGTTTAACTTCTTTTTCGAGACTGATCGTTTTTCTGCGGACATTGACCATAAAAGTAAAGGTCTTAAATTGCCCCTTGGGGATCACCTCTTCTTTGACCATCAACCTTCTTGATTCGGCTTTGATGGTGGCAACGACTTCCTTTTCGAGATTGCCCATGACCACCTTTACCCGGTAATTTCCTTCCGGCACCTTTGCCACGAAATAAAAAGGCTGTTCGCTCGAACAATAATCTTTTTTTAATTCACTTTTTAGACCGCTGTCAAATGATAGGAGCCCGGTGTTCTCATAAAATCCGTATCCCTGCTCCGGGGAATAGAGCGTACCAGGCAGTACCCGGACATAACCTTTTTCGAGATCTCCGGGGCCGAAGTCGAAGTGTAGGGGCTTAGGAGAAGTAGCGTCAATTGCTTGATTATAAACAAGTTGTTTGCCTGGTTGGAATGAGAGGCAAAATAATAGCAGATAACTAAATAAATACATGATTTCTTTTTTTTACTGCACATCTGTAAGCCAAATGATCACTCATTATTATTTACCGGAAAATAAGGAGAAGGAATATGTTCCTTTTCCGCTATTTCTTTTATCAGTGCTAAAGTCTCCGAGTTGGATGCGGCTACATTCTTACTTTCCGAGGGATCCTTTTCCAGGTCATACAACTCCCAATCCGATTCGGGAGCCAATTGTATCCCTTTCCACTTTCCCCATCGAACGGCTCGCTGATATCCTTTTTCGTGAAATTCCCAATACAATGTACGCTCTGGGCGCGACCACCTGGAATTATCAATATGAAGTTCAGGTAAAACGCTGGTCCCGTCAATGTTTGTAGGAGCCTCTGCTCCGGCCAAGTCAGCCAGGGTTGGTAATACATCCGCAAAATACCAGGGGAAATCACTGATGATATTTGCCGGGACTTTCCCAGGCCAGCGCACGATCATAGGCGTTCGGATGCCACCTTCATACATATCTCTTTTCCTTCCCCGCAATGGGCCGGAACTATCAAATCGACCTTCCCAGAATTGGGCAGCTCCGTTGTCCGAACAGAAAAAGACGATGGTGTGTTCGTCGATGGACAGATCTTTAAGTAACTGTAAAATTTGACCTACCTCCTTGTCCATACGAGTGACCATGGCGGCATATACTTGCTCTTCCTCTGTCCAGTGGGTGCTATCGTCGTAAGGGACCAGATCCGGGATTTCATATTTGTCATGCGGGATGGTGTAGGGGAGGTATAGAAAAAACGGATCGTCGGAATGTCTTTGGATAAAATCGAGGGCAAAGTTGGTGAAATGATCGTGTACGTAATTTTGCCTGCTCCCGTTTTCATTGCCTTCCAATATCCATTTTGAAGTGTCCTGCCAGATATATTCCGGATAATAAGAATGTGCACGCTTTTGATTTAGGAAACCAAAAAAATCATCGAAGCCCTGGTGGTTAGGCTCTCCGCTTGTGTTGGGCTCGCCCAGTCCCCATTTGCCGGTCATGCCCGTAGTATATCCTGCCATTTTCAGTACCTCTGCAATTGTAGTGTCTTCTGCCTGCAAAGGGATTCGTCCTGCAGTGCCGCCCAGGCCTACTACGCCTCCCTGGCCGTTATTGCCTCTGACGGTCGTATGTCCTGTATGCTGCCCGGTCATCAAAACGGAGCGGGAAGGCGCACAGACAGGGGAGCCGGCATAGCACTGGGTGAAGCGCATGCCTTCTTTGGCCATCTGATCCAAAAAGGGAGTTTGAATGATTTTTTGGCCGTAGGAACCCAGGTCGCCGTAGCCGAGATCGTCGGCCATGATGAAAATGATGTTGGGTTTTATGGCTTTTTCTTCCGGCTCTTGATTGGAGGAGGTACATGAAAATATTACAAGGGATGAAATTAGCAAGAGGTACAAAACAAGGTGTTTGAAGGTCATTTTTTGAGTGTTTTATACACTGAAGATCAGCCTACATCAATGTCTAATTTTTTTAATCCAATAATCCAAAATAGAAGTACAACCTCCTCCTAATCGGTTCATTCATCTCATTGAGCTCACTCATGGGACCCAGGCCTTCTGTTTTAGGATCTATCCCAATGGCCAGCTTGGTTCCGATTGGAGGAATACCGTCCAGGAAGGAAATATTTCCTCCAGGCAATTCAGGGTGCGGAACAGCTCCGGATAGTCCGTAAAAATCAAAGAGTCGTACAAAGAGATCTTTGTCGGGAGTGGCCATCAGAATTTTGCCCTCCACTGTATTAAATTCCATCCAGGCAATGTCGGAATAGTATCCTTTAAATTCCGGATACGCCCAGGGTGTACTGCCGGTATGAGTATCATTATACATGGCTTCCCAAACATCAAAGGTGCCTCCTTGCGGCCGGTTTTTCCATACCCGGTAAGGGCCGTTTCCGAGCCATTTAACCCCAATGATATTAGCTTCGGGGTAGTCGAAACTGACTCCCAGGAAAGGCTGTTTGCCTTCCACCTGATATTCATAATCCAAGCTCACCCAGCCGTTTGGGTACATTTTCCATTTGACGAACTTCAAGTCTCCATCATAAATTAATTCAATGACCTGACCGTCTTCTTCGGCAAAATGCTTGAACGATTTTAATTTGGAATCTCCGCTAACCAGAACGGGCCCATTGGAAAGCGAAGGATTTAAACCTAATTCGCTTTCTATTTTTTCCAGCAGACCGCTGGTTTTATTCAAGATGATCTTTGTATTGGCATTATTCAAACTAAGCGTCGAATCGGTTTCCAAAAAAGTGACCTCCAGTTCGTCTTCTGATCGCCTGAGGAGGTTTGAAGTGCGCTCTGCAGCTGCCTTGACCGGCCAGGACCAGCTCATGACTTCTTCGCCGTCAGGGGCTAAGGCTGACAGGTGCAGGCCTCCATATTTTGCCCAGTTTTCCGGCACGGGAATGGAAAGCGTTCCTTGCTCTCCTGGACCCAAGTTGGGCCCTTTAAGCTCAAAATGCTCCCGAATTACATGTCCGGATCCCGCTTGCCCGGCTTTATGAAAATCGACCCAGTTTACCTGGAAAATACATTGATCCAAATTGGTGAAGTGATACCGATTGCTCACTTCCAGCGCTCCCTGAAAATTCTCAGGCAGCTGCTCTTCCCTGATGACGATGGGTGACCAAATTTCCTTCAAGGCAAAAAAACTACCTTCTTTCTCCCGATGTGGCCCAAGAACTCCATCCGGAGCGTTCACCCGATTTACATCAATAAAGCCATTAAGGTCGGTCCGAACGATACCCTCGTCGATCAAGGCCCAGAGGAAGCCTCCTGCTGAGCGAGGCGAATTCCACATCAACTCCCAAAAGTCCTCTAGCCCGGCCGCAGCTCCGCCGTCATCCTGAGCATGTAAGAACTCGGTGGGCATGTAGATCAGGGGACCGTCGAGTATATCTTTTGTGCTGTAATATTTTTCGTAATGGTTGGTTTCTACGCCGTTGAAATCATTCCCGGGGCGGTGATGGGCGTGGATAACGGGACGTTGAGATGGATCATACAACAAGAAATCGTCGTCGAGTTCTTTATTGGTGCCGCCTTCATTGCCGTTGCTCCAGAGGATGACAGAAGGGTGGTTTACATCCCGGAGTACCATTTCTCTGACCAGTTTTTCGCCTACCTCTGTTCCATAAGCATTTTGCCAGCCGGCTAATTCATCGATCACATACAGCCCAAGGGAGTCACAGAGTTCAAGAAAAGATTTATCCGGCGGATAATGAGCACAGCGAACAGCGTTCATATTCATGGCTTTCATCAGTTCGACGTCCTTGCGGTCGATTTCCCGGCTGAGGGTACGGCCCGTTTCGGGCCAAAAGCAATGGCGGTTGATGCCCTTAAATTTGATCTTTTGCCCATTGACATAAATACCGTCGCCTTCACGAATTTCTACCGTTCGGAAGCCGAAGGTTTCGGTGGTTTGGTATAAAACCTGCTTGTTGTCTTTTAGGCTTAACCGGGCTGCATACAAGTGAGGGAATTCTGAACTCCACAATAAAGGGTTTTGAACCTGACTGGTGATCGTAATTGGCTGCTCTTGCCCGTTTATTGTTTTTTCCTTAGTGGCTATTACCTGACCTGCCTGGTCTAAGATCTCCAAATGAAGTAGCCTGCCATTTCCCACATTTTTTAAAGAAACATGGGCTTCAAAATTCCCTTCCTGATCAGCCACAACAGCTACTTGATCCAAATGCTCTTTTGGATAAGCTTCCAGAAAGACCGGTCGAAAAATTCCTCCGAAGATCCAGTAGTCGGCATAGCGCTCAGCCCGGTTGACGGAAGGCTCAGCCGACATTTTGCTGACTTCAACTTCCAGCTTGTTGATCTGGCCGAAAAGCAACTTGTCGGTAATGTCATAGCGGAACCGATAAAAAGAGCCCTGATGGACCGGCCCGGCCAACTGACCATTGACCTTTACCTCTGTATCGGTCATGGACCCTTCGAAAACAATATGCACGTCTCTATCTTCCCACTCTGATGGAACCTCAAACTCATGTCGATAGCGTCCTTTTTCATCGGCAAAACGGAATTTTTTTCCATAGGTCCGATAATCGCGCCCATAGTCGTAGGTGCCGAAACCTTGCTGTTCCCAGCAAGAAGGCACTTCAATACTTGTCCAGTAGCCGCTTTTTCTACCACCGGTACAGAAAAAATCCCAGGAAACGGTGTTTTGGTTATCCGTTCCCGACAGGAACATCGTTTGCTTTGCATGCTCACTTTGAGCTGAAGAACTTTCCGGAAAAAATATGAACAGGCTTAAAAAGCAGCTGAATAAAAGAACTTTATATGCTGAATTTTTTAAAAAAATCATTTTTTAGGTTTTAATAAAAAGGATGCCGTGGAGAACCATAGGATCATACCGATCAGCATCAGCCATTTATTCATTTGAATGTCGATTTGCCCCGTGAAGGTCAAAATAGAGGGTATCAGCGTAAGGGTCAGACCGGCAGCTGCCAGTATGCTTAAGAGTGTTCTTTTCATGATAATTCGGTTTTTTGGTTTTTGGAGGATTGGATGGCATAATTCAAACCGATGTACAAAATGACTGCCACGAACCAGCCGGGTAGTCCAAGGAAGAAGATCTCAATACCGAAATAAAAGTTAATAAACAGACAAACTCCCAGGGTCAGTATCCAGGTGCCGGCAGCGGCCCAATTGATCTTGCGACCGGTGACTTCCGCCAGATTGCTTTTTAAACCTAATTTGGGAAGCACATAAAAATCGATGAAAATAACGGCCCCCATGGGCATGAGTACCAAACCATACAAGGCCACAAAATCCAGTAATCGCATAACCAATGCCGGGAAGCAGGCGGCTGTGGTGGTGATCAGACCAACGATCAGCGTAACTTTCCAGGTCTTGGAGTTTGGGATGATGGCCTGGATGGCCAGTCCGGCCCGGTAAATAGTGGGGTTAGCGGTCGTCCAGCCGGCAATGATCACACAAATAGCTCCCGTTATGCCTGCTGCATAGTAAGCAATCGGGCCGGGCGCAAATTCCAAACTATTCTGGCTTTGCTGAAGGAAAACAGCATAGAGAATACCAGAAGCTATCCAGGCAAAATAATGACCGACAAACATCCCTCCGGCTGAGGTGAAACCAGCCTTCCAACTTTTCGCATATCTGAAGATCGATAGGTCCGCCATGCCGATATGCATGGCCATATTACAGAACCAGGCGAAGAATAGGATGTGCCAGAAAGTGAATTTGGATTGCCCTTCCAGGGGAACTCCCGTCCATATTTTAGATTCGGCGACGGGCCAAAAATCGGTAATACTGTTTACACCCAGTTCGGGCAACACACCAATAGCGGCTGCCAAAAAAACGAGGATCATCCAGGGAGCAGCGATGTTGGCAAAGCGAGATACCTGATCGTATCCTAAGGTCGCAATCAGGGTGGTGACGGCTCCGACGACCAAAACAATGATTACCCAGGAAAAACTGCCCGGCAATAAATCTGTCAATCTGGCCATGGGAATATTAAAGGGAATGCCCACCGCAGTGGCGGCTACCGCAATCATTGATCCGGCCAGGAAGCAGAACATGAGGGCATTTACCAGATTGTAAACGACGGTCAGGTTTTTTCCGCAAATTTTTTCAAGCTTATAATAAAGTGTAATGCGTTCTTTCACGGCGATCGGAGCACATAAAAGGCCCCAGCTGAGCACGGCTAATAAATTCCCAATGAGCAGACCGAAAATGAGGTCGCCTGCACTGGCTCCGTGTGCCACGAATAAGGGCCCAATGACAAATTCGGTACCGGCTGTGTGTTCCCCTGCATACATGCCCAAAAAGCTGCGCCAGCCTTTAAGTTTCGAGGCCGGTACCGGCTCTCTTTCAAATTCCTGGACGCTTTCCAGGCGTTTGCTTAGTTTGTTTAGTATCATAGGTTTTTATTTTTTATTAAAAACCTTCGTCTTTGACGATGGTTATGTATGTTGGCTGTGCTAGTGTTTTTTGACACAAAAAGTTGTTTTTAACTAAAATTAATTGTATATTTATGCTGTTAACAATTTAAATGGATCTGCTGAAAACCAAAGCAGATGTAAATTATAATTGTTGTCCAAATGAAGCAAAAATA
>JAUIKE010000013.1 GCA_030430845.1 Bacteroidia bacterium
TGAAGACCCAAATACTGCTTAGCCAGGGAAGTTTGTGATGTTTTAGAATTTTTCAGAAAAAAAAGCCTGCTTTTGCGCCATTTGTCTATCAAAAGCGTTTATACAGATAAAAGTATCGCACAAAAGCAAAGTATTCGGTAATTTTTGCAACCGAAACCTGGCATAAGTAGTCCATATCATATGCTTAGTGGATACTTGAAGCGGCTCCCTGCCACTTCAAGTATTCATCAAACTTTGATGGCTCAGCAGTCAATAATTAGCATAAAAAGTGCGTTGAAAAAATAATCACCCTACGGACCCACCAAAACCAGTGTTCGAAGGAATCATAAAAGAAGTATACCCAGAACTTAAAAAAGTGAGATAAGATGAGGAATAAAACAGTTGCCGGAATGTTAGCCCTGGTACTCGGAGCATTTGGTGTTCATAGATTCTACCTTGGAAAACGCTTCCAAGGGATCCTACATATGTTTATTTTCTTTTTCACCTTTATTATTACCATTGAGGAAAATCCGGAATTTCCGCTGTTTTTCATCCCAGCGCTGGTGGGCTTCGTTGATGCGGTACTCCTTTTTGCGATGCCGCAGGAAGAATTTGATGAACGCTATAATACTCCTATTAGAAGGCGCATTTACAAATCCAGGGAAAAAACCTATCCGTACAACGACCGCCCATCTTACAAGCACTACGCCAATACAGCTCGTACGAACCCCAGGAAAGAAGGCATCCGCTTTTTTCGGGCTTATAATTTCGAAGATGCCCGAGATGCCTTTCTGGATGCGCTCGAACTGGATCCTGAAGATCCGGCCGTTCACTTCAACCTGGCTTGTACCTATTCCATGCTGGAGGAGGCCGACCGCAGTTTTTTCCATATAGAAGAGGCCATCCATTTTGGCTTTAATGATATCGACCGCATACATGAGCATGAAGCGCTCTCCTACATTCGCTCGCTGCCTCAGTTTGATCAGTTTGTTCAAAACGGCTATCGCGAGGTCAAGCAACTTCATGCGCATGAAGAAGAATCCGTGCTGGACCTGAATGCTAAAGACCCCGTCAACAACCTGCTCCAGCAAATTCGCCAGCTGGCCGAGCTGCGAGATAAGGGAATATTGACCAATGAGGAGTTCACGGAGCAGAAAAAGAAGATT
The DNA here is from genome assembly GCA_030430845.1 of Bacteroidia bacterium. Classification (GTDB taxonomy): domain Bacteria; phylum Bacteroidota; class Bacteroidia; order Chitinophagales; family Saprospiraceae; genus JANQPA01. The sequence continues at coordinate 1,146 of JAUIKE010000013.1, forward strand.
CTGGATCAAGGGATTAAGTAACATGAGTCATGCAAATCAGATGTAAAAGAGAGAGGGGCTGGATGCGGTTCAAAATAATTTAAAATTAATGGAGGTAATAAACCTGCCATCGGCAGTCCCTTATAATAGCCCCAGGCTTTAGACTGGGGAAAAAAGGTATAATACATTATCGAAGCCCTGTAGGGGGCTTACAGATACGGCTGCCTCGCTGAGGCAAATAAAACAGGGTATAACCCGCAGCCCCAAGCTGAAGCATGGGGCTAATGATTGGTCGCCATAAGCAAGATCCCAAGGCTTATAAAAAAGAGGCTGTCTTATAACTTATGTTTTGTATGCCTATGTACTGGTCTTATCAAAAAAACATTCAGCTTTGGGTAGAAAGGATGCTTCCTTCAACTTCTACCTTTAACCATCAGATCCTATTACTGCATGATGCTTTAGGTTCCATTCCGCAGTGGAAACATTTTCCTAAGCAACTATCCGAACAGCTACAGGCGGAAGTCATCCTCTATGAACGTCAGGGGCATGGCCGCTCCTCCCCTCTTCATGCAAAACGATCTCCAGATTTTTTCCACAAAGAAGCCCTGGAAGTTTTACCAGCCTTTATAGAAGCCCATCAACTCCAAGAAGCTATTATTCTGGGGCATAGCGACGGAGCCACTATTGCCTTATTATACGCTGCTCATTTCAATCCGAAGGCCGTGATCGCCATCGCACCCCATATTTTTGTGGAAGATACTACTCTTCAAGGCATTCTTCTGGCTATGGGAAAAAGGGATGTTTTGATCTCAAAGCTCCGGAAATACCATGAAGAGAAAGCAGCAAACCTCTTCGACGTCTGGACAAATACCTGGACCGCTCCCGAATTTAAACCATGGAGTATTCAAAAAGAGTTATCCGGTATTACCTGTCCTCTTCTGTTACTTCAGGGAGAAAAAGACGAATATGGTAGTTTAAAGCAATTAGCGGGTATTCAGGCAGTTGTACCGCATGCTGAAATTTCTATGCTCCCGGGAGTTGGGCATAGTCCGCATTCAGATGAAGCAGCTATACCACTGATAAAGAACTGGCTACTAGCTAAGCACCCTTAAGTAAAATGGTCACTCACCGACCTAAAAGCGCCGTTCACCGACCTTTTTAAGTTTTTCCCGCAAATGCCCTTACCATTGTATTGAAATCAAAATCGAATATCATGAAAAAGGCATTTTTGTTAATCGGAATATTAACTTTTTTATTATCCTCCTGTATCATTTCCCTGCACCCTTTGTATACGGATGATGTGATCGTATACAACGATTCACTAGAGGGTAAATGGGTACAAGGGGATCTTACTGCTCAAAATGACGAATTCCTGATCTGGGAATTTTCCAGAGCCAAGAAAGGATACGAATTATTGAGACATAATGAGGTAGACAGTTTTAAATATCAGGCCGTTCTGGTTAAATTGGGAGATCACCATTTTATGGATTTTTATCGGGAGGTGCCGGACGACTGCCAGGATGATATTGCCAACTTTTTGCCCACTCATAACTTCCTAAAGGTTAAATTCGAGGGCAACAACTTTAAGTTGGAGTACTTTGACAACGATTACCTCAAGCGATTATTCAAAGAGCGCAAGATCCGGATCAAGCATGAGAAGGTAAACGGTGATATCGTGCTGACGGCCGATAGTAAGGAGTTGCAGCAGTTTATGATCAAGTACGCGGAAGACAAGCGGGCTTTCTCGGGAAGTTATGAAGTACTGGAAAAAATGGCACAATAATGAAAATGATCAGTCAGTTCATCCAGAGCAGGTGGGTTCAGCACCTCCTGCTCTGGATCCTCTCTTTTTACATTTTACTTCGGATTTCTGCTTATGAGTTTCCTCCTCAGAAAGTAGATTATGTGTATACCTTTCTGTTCCACTTATCCATTTGGAGCGGCGTTTATGTCAATCTATTCTTGCTCATACCCTATTTATTGAGAAGAGGATATTATTTGTTATACTTTTTGGCCTTCAGTGCTACGGCCTTGCTGATGGTTATGATTAATGCCTGGACTTTTAAGGTATTATCCAACTGGCTCTTTCCGGATTATTACTTCATTTCCTACTACCAATTTGGCGACCTCCTACAGTTCAGTCTGGTTTACCTCATCATCACCAGCCTGATCAAATTATCCAAAGGCTGGTTTGAACTCAATAAGAAAGATCATCAGATTCGGGAGCTGGAAAAACAGAAAATTAATGCTGAACTGCAAGCACTCAAACACCAACTGGATCCTCATTTTTTATTCAATAGTCTGAATACCATTTACAGCATGAGCCTGGAGGAGGATGCCGGAGCGGCCGATGCCATCCTTCAATTATCTGATAATATGCGGTATGTTTTGTACCAGGCCGATGCGGAAGAAATTGAGCTGGAAGCTGAATTGGAGTTCATCCAAAATTATATTCTGCTTCAAAAAGCCAGACTAGGTGAAAACAAGGCAGATATAAAACTGGAGGTGGATAAGCAGTTGGATAAAAACCTTAAGTTGGCTCCCCTTTTGTTTTTGCCTTTTATCGAAAATGCGTTCAAGTATGGTTTAAATAGCAAAAACGGCCAACCGTTTGTCCATATCTTTTTTCGGCAAAAGAACCAACGATTAATTTTTGAGATACAAAACAGCTATCATCAGATGAGTTCCGCTCTGAACAAAAAAGAAAAGTCGGGCGGACTAGGCCTGCCCAATGCTCAAAAACGCTTGGAGGTGCTGTATCCGGGTACGCATCAATTGAAGATCAGCTCGAAGGATGAGGTTTTTTCGGTTAATTTAATGTTGGATATTTTGTTGAATGATGTAACGCAGTGAGATTTTGCTATTTTGAAGGTGGTGATGGTTTATTGATGATTTCTTCAGCACGCAGATTCCGCAAATTTCGCAGATGTTGTAATTCGAGAAATTTGCGAAATCTGCCCAGAACGGGCCCGTTCTGGGCGTGCAAAAGAAATCATTAAATGAAAGCACCATCTAAAACACAGCAATATCTCCCCTGAACCCAAAACCCTGAACTCTAAACTCTCAACCATGAACCCAAACTACATCTCCTGCATCATCGTCGAAGACGAACCACCGGCCATCAAGGTGCTGAAAAAGTATACCGAAAAGATCCCGGAGCTGGATGTGGTCGGTATCTTTCAAAACCCACTGGAAGTGCTCCAGGAGTTAAGGCAAACAGAAGTAGATCTGTTGTTTCTGGATATCAACCTCCCTGACCTGAGCGGTATTGAACTGCTTAAATCTCTGAAGAACCCACCAAAGGTGATTTTCACAACTGCATATTCCGAATTTGCGCTGGAAGGCTTTGAGCTGCAGGTAACCGATTTTCTTTTAAAACCCTACTCCTTTGATCGTTTTGTCAAGGCAGTCAACAAAGTGCTGCAAGAAATTGAGACAGAAAAGAAGCTACAGGAATGGTCGGCATCAAAAGAAGGAGGCGTTTTAGTCATTAAAGCCGACCGGAAGATCTACCGGCTTTCATTCGAAGACATCCTCGTCTTACAAGCCTACGGCGATTATGTCAAAATTCAAACGACGGACAAACAGCTGGTTCCAAAGGAAACGTTGAACAAACTGGAGACGCTTCTGCCAGACGATCAGTTTATGCGCATCCACCGCTCCTATATTATTGCATTGAATAAGGTAGAATACGTCGAAGGCAATCTGGTGCATATTGGAACAAAAAACATTCCGGTGGGTAAATCATTCAGAGAAGAGTTCTTGAAACGGATACAGGAATGAGTGAAATCAATTTTTCCTTTATACTTAGAAAACCTATCTTTAACAAGAAAACATTTAGAGGTAATTGGCCGCCGAATGGCGGCCAATTACCTCTAAATATAGTTTTTCATCATTACATCAAAACACATGAACTTCACAGGAAAAACCGTACTTATCACAGGAGGAACTAAAGGAATCGGAAAAGCGACTGCCATTGCATTTGCCAGGGCCGGCGCCCGGGTAGCCATCAATTTCAGCAGCGACAACGAGGCAGCAACAGCCACTTATTCAGAACTGGAAGGAGAAGGGCATTTGTTGGTCAAAGCGAACATCATCTACCCCAATTCCATAGAAAAAATGCTGGAAAAAGTGATCGAAGAATTCGGTCAACTGGACATTTTGGTCAATAATGCGGGAATTTTTGACCCCCACCCTATTGACGATTCTTCCTATGACGAATGGCAAAAATCCTGGCAAAAAACATTAGGCGTGAACCTGATTGGACCAGCTAACTTGTGCTATTGCGCTGCTCAGCATATGATGGAACACAAGGAAGGGCGCATTGTGAATGTTTCTTCAAGAGGTGCCTTCCGTGGAGAGCCCAAACATCCTGCATATGGTGCCAGCAAAGCCGGCCTGAATGCGTTGAGTCAATCACTGGCACAGGCCCTGGCGCCGCACAATATTTTTGTAGGTGTAGTAGCGCCGGGTTTTGTTCAGACTGATATGGCAAGAGACATTTTATCCGGCCCGGATGGTGACGCGATCCGACGGCAAAGTCCCTTGAATCGGGTAGCCAGGCCGGAGGAAGTGGCCCATGCCATTTTATTTTTGGCCTCAGAAGGAGCTGAATTTACCACCGGAACGATTATAGATGTGAATGGAGCCTCTTATCTAAGATCCTAAGATATCAGCCCCCGGCCGGGGGCTGATATCTTAAAAATTACTTTCCTTATCCAATTCATAAAAATGGATCAGTAAATCACTTTCATCAACAGGCTGAAGTTCTACCCGTTCCAGATTATTGGAAAGTGTGGGAATATGCTTCATCCCTGCATACAATTGCCCTTCTATTAATCCGAAAATCAATAGGTGGGCTGATTCTTTCAAGGGCAGGTTGAAATTGGTAAAACGATGACCGGAAGCGTGCATACGCACCACCGAACGTCGGTTGTCCAAAGAAAGAATGGCCATACTGTCCTCTAGTGGACCAAGGGCATTCAGATACTTGGCACTTACCATCGATTGGTGTTGCCGTTTGGACTGAAAGGCGGCACAGGCCACCCATTGAAAGTCCAGCAAGTAAAATCGGTAGAACTTACTTCCATTTATTTTTCTGACCGGCAATTTTTTCTTCTCCGATATTTGCCAATCAAACAAGGGAGATTCGCTAAACGTTCGTGTCATGCCGGTACTCCCCTGAAATAATTGCATAGCTACCGGGTTTCGAATGCCGGATTCGATCGGAATATCGACCGGTAAGGGTTTGACTAATCGGAGGGGAAGCTGATTGAGGGAAGCCTGAATATATACCTGCCCAGCCATATCAAGTAGCTTATCTTCAGAGGAAGTAAATGTTTGAGAAAGGACAATTTCCCGTTTGGAAAACACCTCTAATAAATGTATCTGAACGGTTTGTGTTACCAAATGCCCGCTGAAATCGATCAGGCTATTAGGTGGGAAAGTGATGCGAGTACCCTTTTTACCAACAATACTGGTTTGCCTGCAAGGATCTATATTGATCACTTGCGGTACCAGACAATGGTCGCTGAAAAAATCCTCCAGTGTTTCTAAAGGTCGTCCAATGGTTTTACTCACCTTTGGAGAAAATCCTGATAACATAGTTTTGTAGTTTTCTCTATTCATCAATAATCAAGCCAGTATAAAAAGCCACTTTACACCAACTCGAAGAACTAATGCAGCAATGGTTAGACCGCAGTACAGGAATAGACCCGGGCAATCTAATCAATATTGCAAAAGCAATACGCAATGAAATTATGGAGGGAGTAATATTTAAGAATAGTTCTGTCAAATATAACTTATTTCAAAGACAAATAAAAAATTGCCGGCACATAATTTTCATTCCGCTCTTCATTTAAATGAATTTTTGGCTGCTGCAACGTATATTCATCCCAAAACCGTTTTTATGCAACCATTAGCCGAGCGAATGCGGCCTCACTCACTCGAAGATTACATTGGGCAGCAACAATTGGTAGGCCCTGGTTCTGTCTTGTTCCAGGCTATTGAGGCAGGTTCTTTGCCTTCTATCATTTTATGGGGCCCACCTGGTGTTGGAAAAACGACGCTGGCTCAGATCATTGCCAAAAAGCTAGAGCGCCCCTTCCACATGCTGAGTGCCATTAACTCCGGCGTAAAGGACGTCAGAGAAACGATCCAAAAAGCACAGAAGCAACAGTTTTTTAACCGCCCTAATCCGCTCTTGTTTATTGATGAGATCCATCGCTTTAGCAAATCGCAACAGGACTCTCTGCTCGGAGCTGTCGAAAAAGGAATCGTTACCCTCATTGGAGCTACGACCGAAAACCCTTCCTTTGAGGTAATTCCCGCACTCTTGTCACGCTGTCAGGTGTACCGCCTCAAGCCCCTGGAAAAGGAAGAATTGATCACTTTAGTGGATAAATCATTAAAAGAAGATGAATATCTGAAAGCCAAAGAGATCCAGGTTAAAGAATATGACGGTTTGTTGCTGTATTCCGGCGGGGATGCCCGAAAAATGTATAATTTACTGGAGCTGGTCAGTAACCTGCCCGACAAGGAAGGAAAAATAGTCATCACCAATGAACTAGTCCGGCAAGCTATTCAGGATAACCCGATTGCATATGATAAAGGCGGCGATCATCATTACGATATTGCTTCTGCTTTTATTAAGTCCATCCGGGGGAGCGATCCGGATGCGGCTGTATACTGGCTCGCCCGTATGATCGAAGGAGGGGAAGACATCAAGTTCATTGCGCGCCGAATGATCATTTCTGCCTCCGAGGACATTGGCCTGGCCAACCCGAATGCCTTGTTGATGGCCACTACTGCTTTTCAGGCTGCCCAGGCAGTAGGATTACCGGAAGCGCGCCTTATTTTATCCCAGGCGGTGATCTATCTTGCCACTTCTCCTAAAAGCAACTCTGCCTACACGGCTATTAAAAAGGCCCAGGAGCAGGTGCGACAAACAGGAGCTTTGCCCGTGCCTTTACACCTGAGAAATGCCCCCACCAAGCTTATGAAATCACTTGATTATGGACAGGATTATAAGTACCCTCATGACTATCCAGGCAATTTTACCCCGCAAGAGTATTTACCGGAAGGAATAAAGGGAGCTCAGTTTTTTGAGCCGCAAGCCAATCCAGCAGAAGAAAAGATCAGGAAATTTATGGAGAGCAAATGGAGGAAGAAAGAATAGAAGCCTATAAAACTTGCTGGGAGGCAAGTTTCATAGGCCAATAATTTTATTTACCGGAGTGATTCCTATTGATAATCAAATCTTTATCAGAAGTCGTCCCCTCTTTATTTTCACCTGCTAATTGAGGGAGAATTTCTTTATTAAAATCTATAATGCTGATACATTCATAGAAAGTATCCAAATAATTCAGCATCTCTTTTTGAGCATCCAAACTAATCATTTTAGATGTCAGTAAAATATCGTAAAGAGCCTGCTTTTTAGTTAAAAACAACTGAATATTGCTTTTAACAACTTCCTCAGACACTTCTCTGCCCAGAAATACCCGATCTTTCAAAGAAGTCAGGCCATAATCTGTACTTGGTATGGCATAGGACGCATTAACCATACCTGAAAAATCAAAGTCGTAAGGAACAATGAGTTTCTTTTGATCCTGCGGCCGGTTCACAAATTTGATATTGCGATCCATCGTAGAGCTCCAATCGGCATTACCGATCATAAACTGGAATAGGGCCACCAGGTTCTCATTGTCGGCATTTAAGGAATCTGTAGGCACATTCAAGCACTTTTCACATTCCTCCCCTCCTAAGCGCTCGGCCATCTCATCTGTATCTTCAATTAGGAAAGCCCAGCGTTTTACCTTGGCATAATTATTATTGATATCCTTATAAGTGACCTTGAGCAATTGTACCCGATAAGAATTGGTAGTAAGCTCATTATACATTTGGTACAGCAAATATTCCTTGATCACATTATCATTCCCGATATATTTGTCGTCGATACAGTGGGTCACCAACTTGAGGTCATTGTGATCCTGTAAGCCTTGCTCTTTTAGATCTTTTTTAGAAAACTTGATCATTAAAGGAGGAAATTCACAAACCCGGCGGCGGTATTTTCCTCTTAAGCTGGCTTTTACTTCGTAGCTAACTGTCTGTTTATTAGCATCCTTGTAACTAAAACTCGCTTTTTGAGCGTCTTCGTTATAGCGATTCTCCATCAGAGGGGCCATATCGAATTCAAGGGTCACTTCCAGCACATCATTTTCCTGATTGAGTTTGTCAAAAATAGTCCGTATCACCTTAGGCTCAGTAGCCTCAGGATCGTTTATGGGACGGCCAAAAGACATTTGCCCTATTAAAAGGAGTGCAAAAAGACTTAAAATCGTCTTGTGGGTGGCCTGGTACTTTAGAAATTTGTAAATCATTTGTAAATTGTGACATTATGCTGGTGAAAAATAGTGATCTACATAAAAGACGACTGCTTTTCCACCAAAGTTGCAGTTCTAAATATTAAAACAATCTTAAAATACAAACGTTCGCAAAAAGCCTTAAATTTTACACCACAAAGCTATTTTTAAACAAAATAATATTCCAGTATAAGCTCATTATTTTTTTGTTAACAATATTTTATTTTTTAAAAACCAAAAAAATCCATATTTTAGAACAATTAGTATAGAAACGCGCAATTAGCCATTAATTAAACAGAAGAGCACAAAATTCATGCGTAAAAGAACTCTTGTTGGACAGTTTTTAGTTATTGTTTTCTTAACGTCCTGCTCTGTCACTCAGCCTGAAGTGATCACGCAGGTAGATCCGAATCAGGAAGTCAAGAATATCATCCTGATGATTGGGGATGGTATGGGCCTGGCTCAGATCTCGGCAGCCGTTTATTCCGGATCGGACCGATTATCCTTTGATAATTTCCAAGTCACCGGCTTGCATAAGTCCCATTCTTCTAGTGACCTGGTAACTGATTCGGCTGCAGGAGCTACCGCTTTTGCGACGGGCGAAAAGACCTTCAACGGAGCCATAGGATTAAACAAAGATACCGTAGCCGTCAAAACCATTCTTGAAGAATGCGAAGAGAAAGGTCTGGCTACCGGCCTGCTCGCAACGGTGGCCATCACCCATGCGACCCCTGCTTCTTTTATTGCCCACCAGCCCACCCGGGTTCTTTATGAGCGCATTGCTGCCGATTTTTTGGAAACTGACATTGATTACTTTGTGGGTGGAGGAAAACAATATTTTGACCGCCGAAAAGAAGATAACCGAAACTTATACATGGAGTTGATCCAGAAAGGATATCAAGTATCAGATTATTTTGAAAAGCCGTTGGAGCAAACCAAGCCTGACGTTAAAAAGCCTTTCGCCTATTTTACCGCCGATAAAAACCCACTGCCCGTCACTGCCGGTCGCAATTACCTGGCCTTCGCTACCAAGCAGGCCTTACAGTTCCTCGAGAACAGATCCGAAAAAGGATTTTTCATTATGATCGAGGGATCCCAAATTGATTGGGGCGGACATTCCAACGACGGCAACTGGATGCTTCAGGAATTACTTGACTTTGACCGGGCCATCACAGAAGCCCTGCGCTTCGCCGAAAAAGACGGCAACACCCTCGTGATCGTCACGGGTGATCATGAGTGTGGCGGCATGTGCCTGACCGAAAAATCCAAAATGGGCCGCCCCAAATTTAAATTTTCTACCAACGGCCACACGGCTTCTCTGGTTCCGGTATTTGCCTATGGGCCCGGCTCCGAACTGTTCCATGGCGTTTATCAAAATACAGCCATTTATCACAAAATGCGAGCCGCCTTAGGTTGGGATAGCGCCATTACAGCTGAAAGGGAATGAAAAGATTTAGCTGGTGCAAAAACCTTTTTCTGCAATAATTTATTTATTGTATACAGCATTTCATCAGAAAAACGCGTTTTTCTGATGAAATCTCTTTTTTTACTTGTCCTAACAACTGTGTAAATAATTAGTGAATATGTAGCTGCCGCCTGGATGACAGCCATATATTAGATAGCATACACAGTACTTTAATACCAAATAAAAAAAATTATGAATCTAGAAACACTGGATAATCTTCAGTTAATTCAACAATCTGCCCGCGACTTTGCCGAAACTTACATTCGCCCGCATGTAATGGAATGGGATGAAAGCCAACATTTTCCCATCGATTTGTTCAGAAAAATGGGAGAACAGGGTTTTATGGGAGTACTTGTTCCCGAAATCTACGGCGGCTCTGGCCTGGGGTATCATGAATATATCACCATTATTGGAGAAATTGCCCGCGTTTGCGGCTCGATCGGCCTTTCACTGGCTGCACATAACTCTTTGTGTACCAACCACATCCTGATGTTTGGCAATGAAGAACAGAAACATCGCTACCTTCCTAAACTGGCTTCTGCCGAATGGATCGGCGCCTGGGGCCTGACGGAACCCAATACCGGTAGCGATGCCGGCCGTATGAAGTGCGTAGCCGAAAAAGACGGCGACTACTACGTCCTCAACGGCACCAAAAACTGGATCACCCACGGAAAGTCCGGCGAAGTCGCTGTCGTCATTGCCCGTACAGGGGAATTACTTGACAGTCGCGGTATGACAGCCTTTGTAGTTGAACGAGGAACGCCTGGTTTCCATGCCGGCAAAAAAGAAAACAAACTCGGTATGCGCGCCTCCGAAACAGCCGAGATGATCTTTGAGAACTGCCGCATCCACAAGGATCAAATGCTGGGTGAAGAAGGCCAGGGCTTTATCCAGGCCATGCAAGTCCTGGATGGCGGTCGGATCTCTATTGCGTCCCTGTCGCTTGGTATTGCCAAAGGCGCTTATGAAGCATCTGTCAAATACTCCAAGGAAAGACATCAATTCGGCAAGCCGATCTCCTCCTTCCAGGGCATCAGCTTCAAACTGGCCGATATGGCCACTAAGATTGAAGCAGCTGAACTGCTCACCCGCAAGGCAGGAGATATGAAAAATAAAGGCGAAAAAGTAACTAAGATCTCGGCCATGGCCAAATACTACGCATCCGAAATTGCCGTGCAAATCGCTACCGATTCGGTGCAGATCCATGGAGGTTACGGGTATACAAAAGATTTCCCCGTAGAGAAATTCTACCGGGATTCCAAGCTCTGCACCATCGGAGAAGGGACTTCGGAGATCCAGAAATTAGTGATCAGCCGGGAAGTACTCAGAGAATAATAAGATAGAAGGAAGATGTGAATAGCGAAATTCACATCTTCCTAAAAAAAAGCATTATGAAAAAAACACCGATCTACTTCCCTATTTTATTCCTTTTCTTATCCTCCTGTCAGCCGCAACCATCTACTGAAGCAGGAAACATCTCTTTCTCTTCGGAAGAACAGGAAATCCATACTTTTTTACAATCTTACTACCAAACCATGTCGGAACGAAACTGGCAGGCCTACCGGGAATTTTTCTGGGACAAAGCCACTATTACTACGGTTTGGCAAGCCGAAGGAGATAGTACTGAAACGGTTTTTATCAGTACCATCGACGAATTCATTGAAAAAACGCCGGAAGGGCCCGATAGCCAACCCATTTTCGAAGAAAAAATGCTCGAGGCCGATATAGAGGTACGCGCTGACCTGGCGAAAGCCTGGGTGTCCTATGAAGCCAGATTCGGCACCCAGGATAACCTAATGGAATGGACAGGAATGGATCTGTTTGCTTTAATGAAGCATCAGGGAGCATGGAGAATTGTGTCGCTGACTTTTAGTGCAGATCAATGAGAGGAACTTCATACAGCGATCTGGTCTGCTCGACCCTTTCCTTCATCCGCTCTCGTAGGGCTGCCGGCGGCACGACTTTTCCAGGCTGCCCCCCAGCCCCCATTTGGGGTAGCTACAGGCTTTTCTTGGCTTTTGAGATGAAGAAATTACGGCTTGTGCGGGCGGCGGTCCTCCCTCCAGGGAGTTAGAGGGCGGCGAGGGCAGAAAATGGACCACATCGCTTTACGATGTTTGGTTCTCAGCCTTTAGGTTGAGGAAAGGAAACTTTCAACGTAAACACTGAAAGCCAGACATCGTAAAGCGATGTGGTCCGATTAGGCGCGACTGCGGCCAGGTCCTTTCAATTTATCTCGAGTCTTCATATAGTGATCTGGTCTGCTCGATTCTTTCCTTCATCCGATCTCGCAGGGCAGTCGGCGCCAGCGCCTCCACCCGCTCCCCCATCGCCAGCAGCTTACTTTCCAACTCATAATTAGGGACCAATCTCAGGCGGAACAGCCAGCCGGCCTCCGTTTTTTCCAACAATTCCTGACTTTCGTGCAGAGGCTTGGTATGCAGGTAAGGCCCCTGCCTGGGATTGACGCGCAGGAGGATGTCCTCAACATGCCCCTTATCTGGTATGGTCAACCCAATAATATCTCGAAAATATCGCTGTGCATCAAAAGAAGGCGGCCGATAAAAAGCTAAGTCTGAGGGTTCGATGTGCAGGATGCGGTCCAGGGCCAGCTTTTCAATACGTTCCCGCTGGTGGTTGTAGCCCACCAGGAACCAACGCTTGTTGTATTCCTTAAGCAGGAAGGGGCTGATCGGGTGGATATAAGGCTCTTCAAAATTAAAAGGATGGTACTTTATCCGGATCACCTGCTGATGGAACACATGGCGGTAGAGCCGATCAAGCCACTGTTGGCCCGGCGCATTCAGTGGGTGGTCGAACTCTATGATCGGAGCCGGACGCCTCCGCTGGTGCATGCTGTCGTCGAGACGGGTGATGATGCTCTCAATCCCCTCCACATGCCGGAATCCACTAAATTGGCGCAGGATCACCAGGGCATGCTCCAGCTCGTCGAGGTCTTCCCGTTTTAAGGGAATATTGTGGATGGAAAAATCAGGATCGGTATAATAATAGGTCTTGCGCTGATGGTCGAAAGCAATCGGAGCCTTATACCCCAGCAGGCCGTCCTTCATATGCTTGATGTCCTTAAAAACGGTGCGTCGTGCGGGGTTATCCATCTCCGCTCCGAGGTAATAGCGCAGCTGTTCACCGCAGGCTTCGCTCAGCCGCTGCCAGGTCCACTGCTGCTGCCGCCGCCTCAGACAATCATTGATGGTACGATATCGAATGAGCGATTGAATATTCCCGGCCATTTTTATGAACAAAAATACGTTTTTCCTGCAAGAGTGCACGTATTGTGCACTAGGGGTATTTATATTTTCCCTCGGTTTTTTTTTCGTCGTACCGAAACAAATCCTATTTTAGATGCGTAAACTTTTTTACCCAAAGTCAACACAACTACTACTTTCCCGAGCCTTTAAACGGGCCTGTCGGCTTTTCCGGAATTTGAATTTTTGTAAAAGACTCCCACACTCCACCGTAAGCGAAAGATGCCATTGCATCCTGAGGAAAAAATATTGTAGAACTAACAGCCACAGTTATCATGCCTAAGGTCAGATATCTAAAGATCCGATTTTCCAATCCTTTGATGCCCTATGAGGTGCCCTGTTTCCGTTCGGCCGTCATCGAGGCCACCCAACGGCAGTCCACGCTTTTTCATAATCATGCGGTCGAGAAGGGATTCCTGTACCGCTACCCGCTGATCCAGTACAAGATCACGGAGCGCAAGGCGAGTCTTGTATGCCTCGGTCCCGGCACCGACGACATTCACTACCTACTACAGAACCGCCAACTCGAGCTGCGCATCGGGGAGCGCACGGAGCCTTTTGAGATTGAGGACATCCAGCTGCGCTATCATAATGTACAGCTCTGGCAGGCACGCTTCCAGTATGCGCTGAAAAACTGGATGGCGCTCAACCAGCAAAACTACAAGCAATACGTGGAACTGGAATCAGAAGTACAACGGCTGGAATTCCTGGAAAACTTACTCAAAGCCAACCTCCTCTCCTTCGCCGGCGGCATCGACTGGTATGTCGAGCAGCCGCTGGAAGTCCGCATCACGCGCCTAAAGAGTACGCGCTGGCTGCGCTTCAAGGGACGGAAAGTTCTCTGCTTCACACTGAACTTCACGACCAATGTGAGCCTGCCGGATTATGTGGGCTTGGGTAAGGGGGTGAGTGTGGGGTTTGGGAGTGTGAAGGGGTTTGGGAGGATGAGAGCTAAAAAAGATGATCATCCTAAATCAGAACCTTCAGCCCATAAGTAGTAAAATTTGAATCAAAAAAGGTATTAAGCTACACCAAATGACAATCAATAAAGATCAACTCTATTTATCAGCTCTTTTGCATCATATTCCACACCAGGGAGCCAAAGATAAGTTTCATCAGGTAGTTGAATTGAATGATGCAACTTCAAGTATCCATAAAATACTTGAATTAAGCGATCAATATGCCCTGACGAAAGATGGCGCTATTGAGCCTACTTTTAGCTTCCTTGCGTCTCCTTTTGAACATCTCACTGAAAACCAAAAGAGTTATCATTACAAAATACCAGCAAATACTTTTTCTCTTGAAAGGTCTGCATTTCCGGTAAAGGAACAGAGCTCAGAGAAAACTAATATCGATCAATGCTGGAATAACTTCTGTGAGGAATTGGATAAGCTGGAATGGACAACTGGTCAATGGCAAGCCACGGGAAATATCGTATTAACCCTACTCTACAAGTATGCTTCGAACATCCCTAATCCGTCCAATATTCACCAAGAAGTTTCCTGGTTTGATTATGCGAAAATGAAAGCAGGCTTAGCTATTTGCCTCTACGATTTTTTAGCTCATGAAAAAAACGGTGTTGACCATGAGATCACAGATAGCGAGCAACCGCTCCTCATTATCCGGGCTGATCTTTCTGGTATACAGCGATTCATATATGACATTGCCAGTAAGCAAGCCTCTAAAAATCTTAAGGGGCGCTCATTTTATGTTCAGCTGCTGGGAGATGCCGTACTCAGACTTTTAGTCAAAAGACTAGACCTTCGGCAAGGGAACATCATGTATGCCTCCGGAGGTAACTTCTTCCTCATAGCACCTAATACTGAGCAAGCGAAAAAGGGGTTTGAAGAACTTGAAAAGGAAGTAACAAAAGCCTTTTTTGAACGCCACCAAACCCGAATATCCGTCGTGATGGGCTACAAAGAAGTTAGTCAGGAGGATATTTTGACCGGAGATATTAATAAGGCCATAAATAAACTCTTTGCAGAAAAGATAGACCGAAATAAAAAGCGGAAAAATTATCAACTTATTGAAGAAGACTATGAACAATTCTTCGAACCGTCTGATGTAGGGGGTGAAGAAAAAACAGACACCATTACCGGCGAGGAAATTGCTCAAAATCCTGATTTTTTCTACAAAGTAGATGAGGATTATGCTCTTCCTGTACCCATAAAGAAGAGTGAAATCAATGATGACACCCAATTAATTAGTGAAGACACTGCAAAACAGATCTATCTAGGGCACCATTTGAAAGACTTGAAATATTTAGTCGTCAGTTCAAATCCGTTGGATTTAAAAGGAAAGTTCAAAAATGAAATCAGTGTTGCCCCTTGCGAACTTGGCTTACATTATTACCTGGTTAAAGAAAAAAACTTCTTTCTCTTTAAAGAAGCCCTTACCAAAGAGATAGCGTATGAGGTGCTCACAATCAACGAATTTAATACAGGACAGGATTTACTGTCCTCCAATCATACTTTACCTTTAGAATTATACGGGGGTAGTAAGATTCCTACTATTACAGCATTACCTGAGGAAATTGATGACAAAAGGCAAGTAGGCGACCCCAAATTCTTCCACGAACTCTCCGTCGGAGAAGGCGAACTAAAAAGGCTGGCTGTGCTAAAAATGGATGTGGACGGTCTAGGTCATATTTTCAAAAGTCTCTCCGACAAAAAACTCACCTTCTCCTATTATGCAGCCATGAGTCGCCAATTGGACTGGTTCTTCAAAGGGTACCTCAATACCATTTGGGAAAAAGGAGGCAAAAATCTGGAAGAAGGAGACGCCTTTAGGGAATACACTCAAATCATCTATGCAGGTGGAGATGACCTGTTCGTAGTTGGAAGATGGGATCAAATCATTCGCCTGGCGGAAGTGATTAAAGAGGAGTTCGCCGACTTCTGCTGTCACCAAAAAGGCATTTCCTTGTCTGGAGGAATAGCCATTGTCACCGACAAATTCCCCATCATGAAAGCGGCAGCCTTTGCCGATGAGGCAGAAAAGGCTGCTAAAAGCCATGAACTAAGGCTAGCGGAGGCTGAAAGAAATAACTGGCCGGAAGGAACCTTGGAGTTTCAGAAAAACAGCATTAACCTTTTAGGGAAATCGCTTCACTGGGATTCTGAATATCCGTTGGTAAAGGAAATGAAAAAAGATTTGGTACACCATATTAAACCTCCAGAAGGGATTAAAGGCCTTCCGATGAGCTTACTTAGTAAAATCAGAATTCATCATCAAATGATGCAAGCATTTGAAACGGATAAGAAACAAGGACTAAGAGCTAATCCACGATGGATTTGGAATATAGCCTATGACTTCTCGCGATTTAAAGAACGACAGCGAAAGGACAACAAAGTTTTTATAAAAAAATTAGAAGAAGAGTTGGAAAGTGACATTCAACAATATTTGGAGAATGGCTTAAGCTTCATTGACAGGCTACAAAATGGTGTTTTCACCAACCATTATGAGAACGAGGCCGGTATTGAAATTAAGGCCCAAAGCAGATATCACTTCCTTGATTTACTCAACATAGCTGCACGTTGGGCAGAATTGGATCTAAGAAGTAAAAGAAAATCTAAGCAATAAAAAAATTAATCAATATGGAAAACAGGAGAAACAAGTCAGGCCCACATCAAAAAAGGGGACACCAAAAAGATCAATTCGATCTTAAAGAATTCAACCAAAACATCACCTCATGGATTCAAGAGGAATTTGCCCCCTCTACTATTGAATTCGCGGAAAATTTTGGGGAGTACCTTGTGAGAAACAGACTGACAACTTCTCAAATTAGAAATATCTACGGAGAAATAAAAAGGATTGAAGCCAAAGTAACCTCGAATGATTTTGGTGAGGTATACAAAGACTTTCTATTGCTTAAGCCCAAGTTAGCATACGCTGCAAAGAGAGCCGGAACCAGAGGAATCGAAGACTTTAAAAAAGTTATGGATGCGGCTCACTCGGCGGTGATTGACCTTTCAAAGGAAAAACGTGTTAGAGGATTCCGAAACTTCACTGACTTATTTGAAGCAATCCTTGCATACCACAAAGCTGCAGGTGGAAGGGAATAATTATATCAATAAAAAAAAGAAATCATGGCAGATCAAAAAACATATCTTTTAAATAAGAAAATTATAGTCAAAGGTAAAATCATTGTGATAACTGGCCTTCACATTGGAGGTAGCAATAATTCGCTATCCATCGGCGGTATGGATAATGCCGTAATCCGAAATCCGGTAAATAATAAGCCCTACATCCCGGGAAGCTCTCTGAAGGGCAAAATGCGCTCTCTACTCGAGCTTGCCTATGGATATATTGCCAGTAAGAATATGGGAAATGTTAAGTTCGTCGGTGATGATAATCCCGAACACATAACCACACAGCTATTTGGCAGTGCCAGAAACGATGAAAAACAACGTCCCTCAAGGATCATCGTTCGAGACGGTAATTTATTAAACCATGACAAGCTTGGCAAAACAGAACTCCTATATACGGAAGGGAAAACAGAAGTAGTCATCGACCGAATCACTTCAGCAGCGGTTCCTCGTCAATTGGAAAGGGTCCCTGCCGGTGCAGAATTCTCTCTTGATATCGTCTTGAATATTATTGAAGAAGATGGCCATCAAAAAGAATCTGAACTGATTCAAAATATGTTTAAAGCTCTTCAAATGGTGCAGGATGATTACTTAGGTGGAAGTGGATCTCGAGGAAGTGGGCAAGTAGAATTTCTCATCGAAGAAGTATATGAAAGAACAGCAGATTACTACAAATCTGGCTTAAAGGAAGGAGGAAACCTTGCGGAAGACTACCAGGAACAATATATCCCCGCAGCCATAAAAGTACAACCAAAAGCGAAAAATAATGCCTGACTTCCAAATCATACAACTCAAAAATTTCAGGGGCGGGCTGCATCTGGCCAGGGGCTTGACCAACTCCTATGACAAAACCCTGGAAACCTTGCATTCTGACACATTGAAATCTGCTATTTTCGTTTGTGCCTTACGATTGTTTGGAGAAGAAAAGGTCGGCAAAAGCTTCTTAGAAGCCTTTCAAATAAGTTCGGCTTTCCCGTTCTATTCCAGTCCGACTCAGGGGCAGACCTATTACTTCTTTCCCAAGCCAGAATTGGAAAGACTGCCTTTTAATCTGTACGAAGCAGATCTAGGGATCGAAAAAAAGCTAAAAAAGGTTCGTTTCATTGAAAAAGCACTCTTTGAGCAAATGATCGCCGGTCAGCAAAACATTCAATTAGCCAGTCAAAAGCTTACAGGAAATTTCCTAACAGATTTTGATTTCGAAGAAATTCTGTTGGCGGACAATTGTGATCAGATTATGACCACTGAACCTTACCAGCATGTGCAAATCCCCAGAGATTATGGTTCGGATAGCACACCTTATTACGTCGATAAAATTTACTTCCATCCTAACGCAGGGCTGTATTTTCTCCTGGATGCTGACAACGAAGAAATCAACTCAATGGTCATGTCGGCTATGAGGTTGTTGGCCGATAATGGGATCGGAACAGATCGTAATACCGGCAACGGACAGTTTGAACTGGAGCTAGATCAAATTAGTCTTCAAGTACCTGAAAATGGAGATTATCAGATCAACCTTTCGCTTTATTGCCCTGAAAAAGAAGAGATAGAGCAGCAATTCTGTGAAAGCTATTACGGCTTAACCAAAAGAGGAGGATATATCTCAAGCCCTGCCAAAGAAAAGCATCAAACGATTCGGAAGCGATCTATTTATATGTTTACGGAAGGATCTCTTTTTCCCAAACACAAAGGGCGTAAAGGGAAAATAGTGGATCTCAAGCCTAAATTTAAAGAACTGACCCAATCCGTCTGGCGGGACGGGCAAGCCATCTTTTTACCCTTTGTCAAAAATGAACTTCAATGAAACAAAATACCATACCAATAAAGATCACAACCCTGACACCGGTCCATATTGGAAGCGGTCACGAGATAAAAGGCAACTTCGAGTATGTCTATTTTCCTAAAGAGCAGGTACTGGCCATGATCGATCCTGAAAAGATCCTTCAAAAGATAGGCGAGGACCACATCGACCTCTGGGTAGCGGCCATTGATCAGCAGCAAAATATCTTAAATGCCTTACCTCAGTTGAGAGACATTCATCCGGATGACATTGCACAGAGGATCATCAACATTCCGGGCGCTACTCCAAATGCAGAGAAAAACGCTATTAAAGAGCAAATACACCTGGGAACTGCTCAACCCAGCATTCCGGGTTCTTCCCTCAAAGGGGCCATCAGAACGGCCATCCTCAATAAGCTAATCAAAGACAACCCCCATTTTGTCCAAGAGGACAAGAACCTCACTAAAAAAAGAAGATACAGTGCTTCTCAGATAGAAGCCCACTACCTCGGACGCGAAGAAGGCAGCAATCGTTTTGGAGAAATTCAACAAAGTCCCAATAAAGACCTGCTCCGATTCCTAAGAATAAGAGATGCCTATTTTTCAGACCCCACCTGTGTAGTCAGGAATACCATCATTAATCTTTTCCGGCATGGCTGGGGAGAAAAAAGAGAAGAAAGTTCTTTCTATGAGTGTATCCCAGCCAATGCGCAGGCCAATAGCAGCCTCCAGGTACCGGAGGACCTCATCCGGCAGGTACAAAATAAAAGGTATATCCAAAGCAGAAATTTCGACCTACTTTCTGCCCAAAGATTATTCAAAGAAATCAACAAGCATTCCATCTCTTTATTAGATGAGGAAATTTTCTTCTGGGAAGACGAAGAAAACCCTTTGGCCATTGGCGACTATCTCGAACATTTGAAACGACTGAAAAATGAAATAGAGAAAGCTTCAGATGACTCTTGCATTCTCAGAGTGGGTGCAGGCTCTGGCTGGAAGTTTACGACCGGGGGGTGGGTCAGTGGGAAGGACGCCATGGGAGATTATATTCTATCCGATAATACCTGGACCAACATTAAGAGAACTTTGCGACATAAGAATTATCCGGACGATGTTTTTTTTCCAAAAACGAGGAAAATGGTTGAGGGAGGAGAGCCCTTGGGGTTTGTTAAGTTGAGTTTGAAAAAATAAAGAAAATGCGTTTACACTCTATAAGACTTCAAAATTTCAGACTATTTAAAGACGAAACCTTTGAGTTTAAGCCCTTAACTATTCTAACAGGGCCAAATAGTTCTGGCAAAAGTACAGTGGTTAAGGCATTAATGCTGTTGCAAGAAAATCTAACTCCTCCAAACTCTTTAGGAAGGTTAACTTTTAAAAATGGGGATCATAAGCTGGGAAGTTTTAACAGCATTCTCACTAGAAACTCTCAAGAAAAAAAAGTGAAGTTTTCAATTACCTTTGAAAACACTTTTTTCAAAAAAAAAGAGATAGACAAAAACCATTTATTTGATAATGCTAATTTTTTTCATGTCCAATATGAATTTGAACAACATCCTACTCCTCAACTTGAAAATGGAATATTAACATCATACGAAATATCAATAACTGTCGATGGCAACCGGAAAACAATTCTTTCAATAGATAAAAATTCTGACGAAAACCACTACACCTTCTTTTTAGATATAAATTGGTTAATCAATAGGATACTTGATGCAAAACTTTTTCAGTTTAGCCCTAAAATATACCTTATTTGGGATAAGATTAATTACCAAGATTTTAATACAGAATTTGAAAGAAGGAAAAGCGAGTTAAAACAATCAAGGGATAAAGAAATCCAAAGAATAAAAAATGGGAAGGCTCAAGAAAACTCAAAAAAAGCAAATACTTCGAATAGGTTAGATGAAATCGATCACATTCTAAATCAGAAAAAGTTTGACCAATCCATTCAAGAAAAAATCACCGAAATCTTCGAAGCAAAAGTTCAGGTTGAAAAATCATACGACTACAGAATACAAAATTTAAAGGAAGAGAAGCAACAGCTTGAGAGTGTTGAAAGTAAAAACATCAAAAACAAAAGAGCAGAACTAAAAAGCATAAATAATATTGAAGAAATACGTAAAGAAATTGAGTCCTTAGAATTAGAAATTGAGCAATTTGAGGACAAAAGAGATGAGGAACTCAGAAAGCTCAACGATAAAATGGAAGAATATAAATTAAATCAACACTTAAGTATTGAGGAGCAAAACCTTCTAGAAGAAAAATACAAACTTGAATATCTTCTAGAAGAAATTATTAAGACTGAATTTCTAGAAATAGAGAATAAGTATGAAAAGGATATTGAGGAGATTAGAGAAGGGAATATTCGAAGTGAATTATACAATCAGGTAGAAAATGCTGCAAAATCTTTCCTTAAATCAGTAGGAAAAAAAACAATAGAGGAATCGGTTCTATTTAAGCCTGACTTGACTATTCCTGAATATTTAAATCAATTAATGTGGGGTGACTTGATTTATAGCAGGACTCAAGATAGAGAAGGTCAAAAAGTAGTTGATCTTATTCCTTGGTCCGATGCTACTTTATTCATTAAAAAAATTCTCGAAAAAGAAGAAGAACAAAATCTGGAACCACTTCTATATAGTAAATTAATTGGAGAGGGGAATGAAAACCAACTTGCCCAATTATTTATTTTTAAAACACAAGAAATTTTAAACCTTTTCTCTCAAAAACTATCATTTGTACCAGTATCTGCAATGAGAGGCTTTCAACAGAGGCTCTATAAAACAAATAAACCTTCTTACCATTTAGAGGATGCATTATCTATGCTTCTTTCCATGCAATATCAGAAAGAAGAGGAAAAGTTGAATTTCATTCAAAAATGGGTAAAACTATTTGGATTAGGTGAAAAAATCAAAGCGGTAACAATTGAAGGCGACTTTGTTAAAGGAGTGGTTGAAGACAAAGAAGAGAATAAAATTAATATTGCTGATATGGGGTTAGGAATAGCTCAATTAGTGCCCATAATTATTTTCGCTGCAAATTCAATACAATCCAACAGCCTAATTTGCATTGAAGAACCTGGAACACATTTACATCCTAACTTGCAAGCTTTGCTGGTAGAATTCATAGAAGATGCAATTAAACAAAACGTTCAATTCCTATTCGAAACGCACTCTGAGTATTTCATTAGAAAATTACAATATGAGGTTATTCATAATAAAAAAGTGAATCCAGAAAATATTTCTATCCGTTATCTTGATTTCATTTCGAACAATAGTCAATTGATTCAGGTGAATGAGAAAGGAGAATTAATAGATAATGATGGAGATATCATAGAAAGTTTTGGAACCGGCTTTTTGGATGAAGCAACTAAATGGGTAAATAAAAGAGAAATAAAAAAAGAAATTTTAAAAGGCAATAAAATC
Organism: Bacteroidia bacterium; assembly: GCA_030430845.1. GTDB lineage: Bacteria > Bacteroidota > Bacteroidia > Chitinophagales > Saprospiraceae > JANQPA01. Next base: position 23,511 of record JAUIKE010000013.1, read on the forward strand.
GTCGCTTGTGAAGGTACAAATGAGATTGCTTTTCAAGCACTTAATTTACCAAATTGCATATTTATTGGAAGAAATGGAATATCACATCAAAATAATAAAGGAGTATTCATTACTGTGCTGAAAGAACCCGATTTATTAGGTATCAGAGACAGAGATTTCTTAACGGATTCGGAAATTGATGAATTAACAAACCAGTATTCTAATTATAAAATTTTAAAATATTACAGCTACGAAAGCTATTTATACCATCCAAAAAATATTGAAGAAGCATTGAATAATAAAGGAGTCTTTGACTTCGACTCAAAAGATTATATCGATGAAATAAGAAAGCAGAAAAACCAAAAAATTGATCAAATCTTATTTAGCATTGAGGCAGCTAGGAATACATATGAAGAGCTCAAGTATGATGAAAAGCTGAAAAGGGATAAAAAAAATAAGGAGAGAAATCTTAGGAAGATGGAGATTATTAATTCTCTGAGAAGTGATGAATTTGAAGAATTTTACAAATATTTTAATATGAAGAAAGAGTTTGACAAAAAATATTTAGAAAAATTTCATCTTCATGAAAGTGAACTCTATCTAACTAATTGGTTTAAAAGCCAGATCGCTTCAGTTTTAGAAATAAATTAATAATTATATGCCACGCAAAATCTTCCTCTCCTTCCTCGGAATCAACAATTATGAACCAGTCAGTTATTACACAGGCCAGAACCCGCCTGCCCCCTTGCCCCCAACTGAGAAGTACGTCCAAAAAGCAATTCTAAATCACCTCTCAACCTTTTTCGCTTCTGAGGATCAAGTCGTCATTTTCCTCACCAAAGAAGCCCGACAGGCCAACTGGGAAAATGATGGGCACATCAATCGAACAACTCAGGAACCTATTCCCAATACCGGCCTGCAATCCAGTATTGAACAATCTAACTATCCCTTTAAAATAGTGGACGTAGACATACAGGGCGAGTCAGACGAAAATGCTATCTGGAATACCTTCCTGACCATCTTTAACTATCTTGAACCGGAAGATGAAGTCTACCTCGACATCACCCACTCCTGGCGGTACCTGCCCATGCTCGGGATGACCCTCCTTAATTACGCCAAAGCGCTGAAAAATATCCAGGTAAAAGCCATCTACTACGGTGCACTCGAACGCCTCGGCAACTTCATGGAAGTAAGAGATATGCCCCTGGATGAAAGACCCGTCCCCATCCTGAACCTGGTCAGCTTCTCCGACCTCCAAGACTGGTCTGCTGCTGCCCACGACTTCGTCCATTATGGCAAAACTCATCGGTGGAACGCTCTTTCCTCCTCCGCTCTCAAGCCTTTTTTAAAAGGAAGCGCCGGGAAAGACCAAGTCGCTGCTAACCTCCGCCAGATCAGCAAGCTGATGCAGAACCTTACCAGCCTGATCGCCACCAACCGGGGAAAATCCCTCTCCGAATTTCAACTTGCACAATTACAAAGCGCTTTGAACGACTTTTCTGCCGAACAAAGTTACATCAAGCCGCTTAATGCCATTATCGAATTGGTACAGAAAAAAATCACTCCTTTCGACGTGCCCAAAGAATTGGTATGGCTCCAATCAGTGAAGTGGTGTATAGATCATGGCCTCATCCAGCAAGGGATTACTCAGCTGCAAGAGGGCATCCTAACCTATTTATGCCACTACTTTGAAAAAATGAAATTAGCCCCTGGCTTTTTCGATTGGCAAAAGGAAACTCCAAGAAACTTATTGGGCACCTCTTTGAACTTCATTAATGAGGAGCCACCGGAACATGATTGGCGAGGAATCGTTGCAGCCAAAAAACATCTGACCCGACAGGTGATGAAATTTCATATCATGAAAAAGTTGGCTCCGACCTATGCGGCCCTGACCACCACAAGAAATGACATTAACCATGGAGGATACACTCGTCATAAAAAAGCCATGGCCTTCTACTCCGAACTGGACAAACACTACCAACAAGTCAAATCGATCATTGAAGATCTGGGTACCTCTGATAATCAGCCTTTATCCGGCCTCCTCAACCTCTCCAACCACCCCTCCGCTGCCTGGTCCGAAGCTCAGCAACAAGCCGCCATCGATCAATACGGCGCCATCGAAGACCTCCCCTTCCCCCGCATCGATCCACAAAGCACCGAAGAAGAGATCGAGCAACTGGCCGACGATTACCTCCGCCAAATACTCGAACGCCGCCCCGCCGCCGTTCACCTCATGGGCGAAATGACCTTCACCTTCACTCTCATCAACAAACTTAAAGATCACAACATCCCCTGCCTGGCCAGCACCAGCGAACGACAGGTCACCGAAAAGGACGGACAAAAGATCGTCCGCTTCCAATTTGTTCAATTCAGGCCCTACACCTAAATCCCTTTTTCTCCGCCCCGCCCCGGTGGAAGGATTGAACAAAAAATCGTATTTTTATCCTCAACACCTCCCTCCTAATAGAGGCTGTTTAAAAAAAAGTATCCCAAAAACCCCTAAAAACGAATATTAAAATGACCCACACTTTTGGCATTTTTGGCGAAAAACCCCTGTTAAAAAGTGTTGAAATTCCAGGTTTCAGGCAGTTAACTAATTGTCTGTCAATAAGATCTAAAAAATAGAGTCAGAGAGGGTAATCCATTTGAACAAGGATTAAGACAAATCCTTTCGGATGAGTAGCACGGAATTCCGCAACGTCAGAGAGGGTAATCCATTTGAACAAGGATTAAGACTCAAAGATTAGTAGGTGGTTAGCCTACTAATCTATTATGTGTCAGAGAGGGTAATCCATTTGAACAAGGATTAAGACATCACTTGTGGTACATCACCAGTTGGCTGAGGCGTACTGTCAGAGAGGGTAATCCATTTGAACAAGGATTAAGACATATCAATCATTTGAGTAAGAGTAGAATTCACATTTGTCAGAGAGGGTAATCCATTTGAACAAGGATTAAGACTGCCCCTTTTCTTCCTTTAAATAATTGATGTACCCGTCAGAGAGGGTAATCCATTTGAACAAGGATTAAGACACCCGCAATTTGGGCGGCAACACCCTTGGCGAAATGGGTCAGAGAGGGTAATCCATTTGAACAAGGATTAAGACCCTTGGTATCCGTCTGCCTCTAAATCATTAACCTGCTTTGTCAGAGAGGGTAATCCATTTGAACAAGGATTAAGACCCCAGATCATGTGCAAAGTCTAATCCTAGACTGCATTGGGTCAGAGAGGGTAATCCATTTGAACAAGGATTAAGACTCAATATGGTACTCTATGATTACTCTCAAGCCAAAGTCAGAGAGGGTAATCCATTTGAACAAGGATTAAGACCGTTCTTTTCGATTTGTTCAACGGCCCGTTCGGCGTTGGTCAGAGAGGGTAATCCATTTGAACAAGGATTAAGACTTCGGTTTTTCCGATGTTGTAGCGGCCTGTCATATCGTCAGAGAGGGTAATCCATTTGAACAAGGATTAAGACCATTGCGGCGCGAGTTTCAGCGGCAATTTTAACATGTCAGAGAGGGTAATCCATTTGAACAAGGATTAAGACACGAGGAAGTCCTCCACCGACATCACCATATGCTGGGGTCAGAGAGGGTAATCCATTTGAACAAGGATTAAGACCCAAAAATAACTTTGTACCTGAGAATGCAATAAATGTCAGAGAGGGTAATCCATTTGAACAAGGATTAAGACACAAAGAGTTTACTTGTATGAGGATTCTTTACAATGTCAGAGAGGGTAATCCATTTGAACAAGGATTAAGAAAACTGCAACCAGTGGTTGCAGTTTCAGTCCGGTATAGTCAGAGAGGATATTCCACTTGAACAAGGATAGTTGGCGGCGCGGCTTTTCCAGGCTGCCCCCCAGCCCCCATTTGGGGTGGCCACACGCTTTTCTCAGCTTTTGAGATGAAGAAATTGGGGCTTGTGCGGGCGGAGGTCCTCCCTCCAGGGAGTTAGAGGGCGGCGAGGGCAGAAATCAGTATGCTTAAGCGTTCTTGCTCGTGGCGGGTTTCCAAACCGCCAAACGCAAAATACCGCCAGTTTCCTAACTGGCGAGATACTATACGAATTATGAGTATAGCAGCGCTTTGTATTATTTTGGAGCAGCGAGGGCCCTTGGAAGTTGATATTTTGGACCTTGGGGGTAACGGAGGGTTTTTTATGCCGAAGTTTAAATGATGCAGGTTTCGGGGGGCGCCAGTTAGGAAACTGGCGAGGTATTGCGTAGGGCGGTTTGGAAACCCGCCACGAGCAAGGCTGGATCGGACTCGTTTGATGGCTGTTTAATACCATTAGGTCGGGAAACATTTATTGTTGTAGCAGTCATGAGACTGCCGTAAAACAGCTAAGGCAGTCGGAGACTACCACCAACAGATCACGCTATGCAGCGGAGCCAGCGTTCCCAGTGTCTGAAATTTAAAATATCCTTGCTAAAAAAGATACCATCTGTTAACTATAATTGCCGGACGAAAAAAGTAGCCATCTCCCTCAAAGCATCTATTAACCGAAAACTGCCTGCTTTTGCAAAATTGGCCGTCTGTATATTTGAAAAAATGACAAAAGAAGCTTAACTTTTGATTTATTCGATATTCAAAGGAGATTTCTTCAAGATCCCCCCGCTGCGCGGGGAATAGGACTCATTTTCAAACAAACAATCCCCCCACTTTTTATCCATCTTAACAAGGATTTCAGGGGCTTCCGCCTCTATTCATCACTCCCCTTCAAAGGGCTTCCACTAAAACAAGGATCCATTTGTTTTTTCGGATACCTGAGCAGCTAACAAGGCTGAATCGGACTATCCTCTTTTTTTAATCAAAAACAGTTGATCCATGTCCCATTCCAAAAAATCTCGCTTTAGAGAAAAAATGATTGAGTGCAAGTTCTTATCAGAGTTGTTTGAAAAACTCTGGCTCAAAAGACAGTTCGATATAGAAGTCAGCAGGCCTCTGGTTGATGACGCCGGCTATGACCTCGTCATATCTAGTAAAACCACTACTCATTTTTTACAGCTAAAGAGTAAGAAAAAAGGTGGCAGAGCTGGTAATTTAAAGGTTCATTTGAATTTATTCTCAAAACGAAATTCCGGTATCCTGTTAATAGAATTTAAGGAAACAGATGCCCTCCATATTATCCTACAATATAAATATTTGAACCTCCAGTGTGTCGACCCAAAAAAGCTTTCTACAGCAAAACATACAAAGTCGAATGCCGATGGTAAAAAGAATAAAAGACCCAATATAAAAGTAGTAAAGCCAAGTAGTCTAAATAGCATTACAATTGATGACTTCATCAAAGAACTCTCACATGAAAATAAGTAACACTCCCTCCAGAATCCCATGCCCCTTGCCTTTGAACTATGAACTATGAACTAAAAACCATGAACCTAACCAACCACCAACAAGCCGCCCTGACCAAACTTCAGCAATTTCTCCAGGAACAAAGCACCCAGCTCTTCGTCCTGCGCGGCTATGCCGGTACCGGCAAAACCACCCTAATTGGGCAACTCGTCAGCTGGCTGGAGCAGCAAGACCGGCCCGTGCGGTTATTGGCCACTACGGGCCGAGCCGCCAAAGTCCTGCAAAACAAAACCGGCCAAAACGTAGGTACCGTACACGGCTGTATCTATGCTTTCGACGAAATATCGGGCCAGGCCGAAGAGGGCAACACCCAATTACAACTCAATTTTTCGCTGCGCAACAACGAAACCATAGAACCGGAACTCGTTTTTATCATCGATGAAGCGTCCATGATCTCGCACGAAAAAGCCCGGGCTGACCGCCAAACCGCCCGTTTCGGCAGCGGCAGCCTGCTGCATGATCTACTGGACTATGCCGACGGCCGCCAGGTCATCTTCGTAGGCGACCCATGCCAACTGCCGCCCGTAGCCGATAATCCGCTCTCCTCGGCGCTCAGCATCTCCTTTCTGGCCGAGCTGGCCGGCAGCCCGCCCGATACCATCGAACTGAAAGAGATTATCCGGCAGGATAAACAAAGCGAAATATTACATTTGGCCGGTCGTTTTCGCCAGGCAGTCGCATCCCAGCGCTATGAAAAATGGCCCAAGGTCGGCTTTCCCCGCGGACTCCAGGCCAGTGTGCTGGACGACCACCACGAACTCCAAAAGGCCTATATCCAGCATATACAAAAACAAGGCTTCCACTCGGCCATCCTGATCGGTTTTTCCAACTGGCAGATCAACATGCTCAACCGGGTGGTCCGTAAAGCGCTTTATCCCAGCTGGGAATTGCAGACCGACGAGCTGCTGATGGTTGTTCAAAACAGCTATAATGTGGACCTCGCCAATGGTGATCAGGTCATCCTCCAGGAAGTCAGCTACGACAGCAAGCGCGCCGGCTTCACCTTTCTCAGGGTCAAGGTCAAAGCCCTCCACAACGACGAAACCTACGAAACCCTCATGATTCGGGAATTGCTCTACAACGACCAGCCGGGCCTGCGCCGCGATGAAGTCCAGCAACTCATGATCGACTTCGACCAGCGCATGCGCAAAAAGGGGCTCAAACGAAAAATGAATGCCTATCGGGAAGCCATGATGAGCGATCCGTACCTCAACGCCCTGCGCGCTAAGTTTGGCTATGCCGTTACCTGCCATAAAGCACAGGGAGGAGAATGGCCGCAGGTATACCTCAACATCCACAAATCCGTCTACGGTATGCAGTCCGAGCAGCTCCACCGCTGGTTTTATACGGCCCTTACCCGAGCCCGCCACCACCTGTACATCAACGACGGCTGGTGGATCGATCGTTTTAACCAGAGGCGGCCGGATGCAGCGGCCAAAATGTACGCAGCCCGTAAACGAAAAAAATCTTAACCTATGCATATCATCCTCAATTCATACGGCACTTCTTTGCAGCGGCATCAGGACCGTTTTGTCATCTACACTCAGGAAGGCAAGGACCACATCGCTCCCAATCAGGTAAAGTCCATTTCGGTGAGCAAGGGAGCCAAGGTCAGCTCGGATGCTGTCCTGCTGGCCATCGAGCATGAGATCGACTTGTTGTTCATCGACTCCAGGGGCATGCCTAAGGGCCGCGTATGGAGCGTGCAGTACGGTTCCATTTCCACTATCCGGAAAAACCAGCTGGAGTTTATTTTTTCCGAAAAATCAGTGCAGTGGGTAAAAGAACTGCTGACCTACAAAATGGACACCCAGCAAGCCCTCTTGCTGGCCCTCGATACGGAAGAAGAAAAAGCACAGCGCATCATTCAGCGGGCCATCAATGCCCTGGAAGATCACAAACAAAAGATAGCCAAAGCCGAAGGCAAGGTCATTTCCGATGTAGCCGCCTCTCTCCGGGGCTGGGAAGGCGCTGCCAACCGCCGGTACTTCGAAGCCATTAATGAAATTTTGCCGAAGGCCTATCAGTTCGAAGGGCGCAGCCAGCACCCCGCTACCGATCGTTTTAATGCCTTACTCAATTACGGCTACGGTATGTTGTACGGAAAAATCGAGGGGGCGCTCATCAAAGCGGGGATCGATCCGTACGTCGGTATTTTTCACCGCGACGATTACAACCGGCCGGTCCTCGTTTTTGACGTTATTGAGCGCTATCGGGTGTGGGTGGATTATGTGGCCATTCAGCTGTGCCGGCAGGAAGCCTTCCCGGAAGAATGCTTCGTTTTTCGGCAGGGCGCCTGTTGGCTGGAAGGCCTGGGCAAACGCATCCTGATCCAATCGGTCAACGACTACCTCGCCGAAGTCGTCCAAATGGGCAGTCTGGAACGCTCCCGGGGGGTGCATATCCAGCAGTATGCCCATCAGTTAGCCAAATTTTTTCAGCAAAACTCCTGATCCATGTTACAATACGGAATAAAAATCACGCAGCCGGACGACCCGCTGAAGAAGATCAGCCTCGAGCGCCTGTTCCAGGGCGTATCACGGCCGAAGGAAGGCTTTCGCAAGCAGATCCACCGCCTGCGACTGGTGCGCACGATGGACAGCAAACAATACAGCCGGCTCAAAAAGGACCTCCCCTATTTTGTGTGCGGGCACTTCCACCCGGCTATCCGGCGGCGGGAGAACTTCTCCGTCATACGGCACTTCATGATCGACCTCGACCACTTCGAGCAGGCCGAGAAAGACCGAGAAGAGCTCGCCCGGCAATTGCAGCAAGACGAGCGCCTGCTGCTGTTGTTCACCTCGCCGGGCGGCGACGGCCTCAAGCTCATGTTCCGGCTCAGCGAAGATTGCCATGATGCCGGCTTGTACACGCTCTTTTACAAAGCCTTCGTCCAATTGCTCACCGCTCAATACCATCTCGAACAAGTCATTGACCTCCGAACGCACGATGTTACCCGCGCCTGCTTTATGAGCGCCGACCCACAAGCTTATTTCAATCCGGATGCCCGGCCGATTGTGCTCAAAGAAGTGTTCGATCCACTGGATCCCGATGCCCGCCGACGCCTCTCGGAAGAAAGAAAGGAGCTGAAAGAAAAGGCTCCCAAGCGCCCCTCCCCAAAGAAAGAAGCCCTCAGTGATGAAGTCCTGCAAGAGATCAAAACAAAGCTGAACCCCCATTTTAAGCCCCGCAAAAAACGAGAGGCTTTTGTGCCCCCCGAACTGGATTCCATCATGCCTCAGGTAGAATCCCGCCTGAAGGAGATGAAGATGGAGATTGCTTTTACGGAGCCCATTCACTATGGAAAAAAGCTGAGAATCGCGGCCGGCACCCACTGGGCGGAAGTCAATGTCTTTTTTGGAAAAAGAGGCTTCTCTATCGTCAAAACCACCAAAACAGGCAGCAATAATGAGCTGGCGGATATGGCTCATCAATTGTTATACGAGTTATTGATCGGAGAATGACATCAATATCAACCTTACTTTTTTAAATGTAAAAACGTGGCCAGACCGAAAAAAAAAGAGTATCAACTCAAAGAAAAGCTCGAAAAAATACGTGAAGCCGGCCTTCCGATGCCGAGTCCGGAGCCTTCCCCCACTCCACCCTCTACAAAGGAGGGCGTAGGCAGCTTACAGGAACGCATACGTAAGATCCTGCAATTAGTAAGAGATCCCAATAAAAATCAATACGATATGATCTATTTAGTTATGTATGACATTGAAGACGACCGCGTCCGCACCCACATCGCCAAATACCTGCTCAGTAAGGGCTGCATTCGCATCCAGAAATCGGTGTACATGGCCCGCACCCACCAACAGGTTTTTCAGGAGATCAACGACACCCTGAAAGAAGTCCAGCAAGCCTACGACAATGACGACAGCATATTGTTAGTACCGGTTCAGAGCACGACCATCAGCAGCATGAAGATACTTGGCAAGGACATCCAGATCCAGTCGCTCGTCGATCCGCCCAATACCTTGTTTTACTGACGTATTTTAGGTATCTTTTGGACGTATTTAACGTAAAAACCAAAGAAAAAGGGCTCAAAATCAATATTAAAATGACCCACACTTTTGACATTTTTGGCGAAAAACCCCTGTTAAAAAGTGTTAAAATTTCAAATTTTAGGCAGTTAACTAATTGTCTATCAGTAATATCTGAAAAATAGAGTCAGAGTAGATGATCCAATTGAACAAGGATTAAGACAACTCCTTCTTCAGAAAAAGGAGCAATAATTACTTGTCAGAGTAGATGATCCAATTGAACAAGGATTAAGACATCTTGGATGAATAGACATGTACCCTTTGGGTAAATAGTCAGAGTAGATGATCCAATTGAACAAGGATTAAGACATTTTTAAGTTGTTCTACAAGAGGATTTAAATCACTGTCAGAGTAGATGATCCAATTGAACAAGGATTAAGACCCGCAACGGTCCCCTCTTCAAATTTTTCTAGGACGTAGTCAGAGTAGATGATCCAATTGAACAAGGATTAAGACGGACACTGGCAGATTTGCGGCGTCCGGGTACAATTAAATGTCAGAGTAGATGATCCAATTGAACAAGGATTAAGACCCTCCAAATATCTTAACAACTCTGGCCTTTTGACCAGTCAGAGTAGATGATCCAATTGAACAAGGATTAAGACGTCATGTAGTTGATCCATGCGGGTTGCTTTCCCGCAGTCAGAGTAGATGATCCAATTGAACAAGGATAGTTGGCGGCGCGGCTTTTCCAGGCTACCCCCCAGCCCCCATTTGGGGTGGCCACACGCTTTTCACAGCTTTTGAAATGAAGAAATTGGGACTTGTGCGGGCGGCAGTCCTCCCTCCAGGGAGTTAGAGGGCGGTGAGGGCAGAAATCAGTATGCTTAAACGTTCTTGCCCTCCTTCGCCTGAGCTTCGGCGGGCGGGGTCAGAGACGGCAATCCAGTTGAACAAGGAAAGCTGAGCTGATTGGCGTTCATTTTTTAACCGCCGAATAAGTTTAACCTTTAATACAAGCTAAAGCTTATGGTACGGGCAAGCTGAAGCGTGCGCTACGATTAGGCGTTTATTTTTTTAACTCCGATCAGCTCCGCCCTTCAGTTTACTAAGCAGTGGAGCCAGTGTCTTCAGTGTCGAAACTGAAACCAAGCTTGAATAAAAGGTCAACAAATGTTATCTTTATGTAATGGATTTTAAAGCTGGTCTCCAAAAAATCACTCAACTCCTCAAACAGGAAAACATCGACTACATGATCGTAGGAGGGTTTGCTATGAGTTTTTACAATCGCTTCCGATTTACGGCCGATATGGACCTCGTACTCCAAATCTACCCCCACGATATTGACCGGATCGTGAAGTACTTCCCGGAATGGGAAATGTTCATTGAATCCTTTAAAGAAAGTGCTGAAAAAGGACAGCTTTTTAATATCACTGACTTCGACTCAGGACTGAAATATGATTTTATTATTTATCAGGACAGCGATTATAGCTGGACCGCCTTTGAGCGTAGAAAAAAAGTAAGCTTCATGGAAACAGAATGCTTCATTTCTTCACCGGAAGATCTCATCATTTCCAAATTACTCTGGTATGCTGCATCTGAAAGCGGGAAGCAATTAGAAGACATTCAATTCCTGCTGAAACTGCCTGATCTGAATATGCAATACCTCGAAATCTGGACCACCCGATTAAACATCAATCGCTATGGATTATTCTAAACAAGTACAAGCCAGCCGCCAGGCCGATTTGGCCTATGCCCAATGGTATGCCCAATTACCGGACGAAAAAAAAGCGGCCATCTTCCTCAATGGCTTCAACTTCGTAGCCGATAAAATTAAATCCGACGTCTTAAAGGAAAACCCTTTCGCTACCCAAGCAGAGATCACCTGGCGCTTCATGGAGGCGACTCAAAAGGATAGCTATCCGCCGGAGGTATTCGACTTTATGCATAAAAAAATGTTGGAACGAGCTGAGCAAGAGTGGAAAGATCGTTTCAAAGCGATGAAAAAATCCCTGGATTGGACCTACGATGAAATGGCACAAATCATGGGGGCACAAAGCGGCGGCTCCCTCAAAGCTTCTGTCAACCGAAAACTGCCTGCTTTTGCGAAATTGGCTGTCTGCATATTTGAAAAAATGAAGAAAGCTTAGCAAGCCTACGACAATGACGATAATATATTGTTATTGCCGATCCGAAACAGCACCATCTACAACATGAAGATCGCCGGAAAGGACAGCCAGATCTAGTCGTTCAACACCCCGCCAGATACCTTGTTTTACTGACCAAAATTAGGTATCTTTTGGACGTATTTGACGTAAAAGAAGCAGCAAAAGGGCTCAAAATCAATATTAAAATGACCCACACTTTTGACATTTTTGGCGAAAAACCCTTGTTAAAAAGTGTTAAAGTTTCAGTTTTCCGACAGATAACTAATTGTCTGTCAACAAGATATGAAAAATAGAGTCAGAGAGGGTAATCCATTTGAACAAGGATTAAGACAAGAGACAGACCTAACCTGATAAACAATTGTAAAACCAGTCAGAGAGGGTAATCCATTTGAACAAGGATTAAGACTGTGTAAATCTCGTTCTTGCTCTTTCTCTGGCCTATTGTCAGAGAGGGTAATCCATTTGAACAAGGATTAAGACGCGGCATTCAGACTGCCACCGAAGCCGAACAACCGTCAGAGAGGGTAATCCATTTGAACAAGGATTAAGACGTGCTTGAGAGTATATTTTATATTAAAAGGAATAACAGTCAGAGAGGGTAATCCATTTGAACAAGGATTAAGACTGAAAAAACCCCAGTTATATGTCTTGGTCTATTTTGTCAGAGAGGGTAATCCATTTGAACAAGGATTAAGACCCGTAGATGGAAATTTCGTACTTTTTGATAGGCTTTAGGTCAGAGAGGGTAATCCATTTGAACAAGGATTAAGACACTAAAAAAATGAGTGTGTGCCAGAATACTACATCCGGTCAGAGAGGGTAATCCATTTGAATAAGGATTAAGACTCGTATCTTCTGTTCAGTGTCATAAACATTAAGTTTGGTCAGAGAGGGCGATCCAATTGAATAAGGATTAAGACCCTTGCGTCAACGTCTTTTCAACCGTCTTTTGCGGAGTCAGAGTAGATGATCCAATTGAACAAGGATTAAGACATTCCCAAAAAACCGAGTGAAAACCCGATATCTTGTCAGAGTAGATGATCCAATTGAACAAGGATTAAGACTCGGTTAGGTTTGACCCTTTTGCTTGCTGGATCGGAACAGGTCAGAGTAGATGATCCATTTGAATAAGGATTAAGACGATTCATATGCTTTTATAAGTCTCTTTTCAGCATCAACAGTCAGAGTAGATGATCCAATTGAATAAGGATTAAGACTATCTTGCTATTTCTGTATTCATTATTTACATATTGTCAGAGAGGGTAATCCACTTGAATAAGGATACTTTGCATAGGACTATTAGTTCTTGCCCTCCTCCGCCTGGGCTTCGGCGGGCGGGGTCAGAGTACATGATCCACTTGAACAAGGAAAGCGGAGCTGCAGCTCCGCCCTCCGGTTTACTAAGCAGTGGAGCCAGTGTCTACAGTGTCGATACTGAAACCAAGTTTGAATAAAAGATTAATAATTCTTAGCAGCAACCGCGGTGACAGCCACCAACAGTATGAACAAGAAAATCGAAGTTGATTAGCGTTTAAATTTTTAACCGCTGAATTTAAGCAAGCTAAAGCTCGCTTTCCTGGCAAGCTGAAGCTTGCTGTCCGGTAGGCGTTTATTTTTTGAACGCCAATCAGCTCCACTTTACTGCTGCATCAAAAACCCTCCCTCCGCCAAGGATGGCCGCTCCCCCGTCAAATCCACCACCATCAAATCCTCCTTACTCCCTCCTCGGAAGGCCCGAAAAGCCAGGTACCGACCATCCGGCGACCAGGCAGGGGTTCCGTACTGAATGGCCGTTTTTTCTATCACATGAATGTTGCCCGGCTCCTTAATAGCTCCGACAACAAGCTGGAGCTGAGGGTCGGTTTTCAAGACCCGATCCCCCGCCAGCCACTGCCCATCCGGACTGAAAGTGATCCAGCGGGCAAAAACGCCGGCTTCGAAAGTGGTGATCTTTGCCCCGCCCATCGCCCAAACCGTGACCGGCTTGTAATAATCGCCGATGGCAAAGCGCTTCCAGTCGGGTGCAACCGATATTCTCAAATAAACCTCTTCCTTTGAAATTGTGTGCAGGAGTTCCGCATTTCTGTAATCTGTTGTCCCATCCTTCAACAGAAAGAAGCCCGTCTGTTCATTGATCGTTCCCAGTAATAAAAACTCGGGGCGGTCCCCATTCATTCGAATGCCCTTTACCTTAAATTTATCTGTGACTTCCTCAAAAAGCGGGGCAGCCTGACCTCCCTTGAGGGGGATCGTCATCCAGTAGAGCGTAGAGCTCCCCTTCGAAAGGTCATAAGTACTCATGTTCATCTGATAAAACACTGTATTCTCAATGATTATGGGTTTGGTGGAACTCCTGGTCACATCGTTCCAGCGAGGAGGTGGGACCGGGTCTTTTTGGTGCAATTCCCAGTGTTGTCCGCTTTTTAGGTCAAAAGCCATCAGGCCCAGACCGGCAGTCTGTACCACCACTACCTGACTGTTCTCACACCAGGCAGGAGGTACATCATCCATCAATCTGGCATTTCTGGCGATGGCTCGGCCTTTGAGTTGCTCAAAATTAAAATCAGGCATGGTTTTCCCTCCATAGGAAAGGTCCTTGGCATCCGCCAGGGCACTAATTTTGACTTTCAGCGCATAAGTGGCTGATTTGCTAAGTGAAAGCTGGTGCTCAGCCGGCTCTACTTTTTTGCCTTCCGCATAAAAGCGAATGGTATACGCGCCCGGAGGCAGGATAAGCGTGTTCTCATGGAGATCGTAATACTCGTTACCATTCGGATCCGTCACCTTGAAACGCAGGTCATTTAACTCACCGCCTTCTACATGCAAAACTACCCGGGCCTTAGCGGCTTCCTCTTCCTCTATTTTCAGTCGTTGCAAGCGGAAAGTCAATTCATTTTCCAGGAGGTATCCTTCCTGATCCAAAATGAGTTCCCGGTATCGCCCTCTGCCAAGTTTGACCTCTGCAGTGGAGGGATATTGCAATAAGCCTCGCGCATTTTGGAGCGCCTGCTCAGCGCTGGTCCGGTTGCCGTTATTCGCCTGTTGCAGGGCCTGTTTTAAAATAGACTTATACCTGGCTGCATCACCAGACAATGCAGCTAAAGAGGCCAGTCTATTGGTTGGACTCAGCTGGAAAAACTGTTCTATTTCTTCCATTTGTTTTTCAAAAGCGGCCTGTTCCATCGCTATTTGTTCGCCTTTGTTCAAATTAGTTACCCCACGCCGGAGTCGATCCGTCATCGATTGTTGGACGTCTTCTACAATCCAGCCGCCTTTTTTCATCGCCTCCAATTGTTCTTCGAGCGACTTCCGAAGTTTTTTCACCTCCTCGCTCCATTGGGTGATCACCGTTTTTGTTTTTTCCAACTCTAGCTGAAGGCCAGGCCAGGCTTCCACAGCAGCGCTAAAATATTTCCAGGCTTCCACCCCGTAGCCGTCATGGGTGCGTTGGCCGGCATAACGGGCACCTTCCGAAGCGGCCCAGTTGGCAGCCTTAGCGGTTTCACTGAGATATTTATTCAGGCTGTCGAGTTGAGCATACACCGGATGGTCCTCTTTCATTCTGTCCGGTAGTTTTTGGATCAAGTCATCATACTCCTTCATCATTTCTACCTGATTCAGTGACCGGAGCTGCAGCCAGGACAGGATCGAATAATTGCGCTCGTATTGTTTGATGATGTCCTCTAAATCTCCCTGATCCACCAGGGCCTCGGCGATCCGAACGCTGTGAAGGGCGTTGGTCAAAGAATTGATCATTTTTGAATATCGGTAATCGGTCCGTTTCATATTCACCACCTCCCGAATCTCTGCCAGATCGGCTAATTGCCGCTGATAATTGGGTAAGAGCTGTTGGAGTTGCCGCTGCAGATCTTTTACGTTTGATAATAATTGATCCACCTGCTCTTTGTAGTCGGACATCATCTTCATTTCTTTTTCGACATCCGTCATAGACCGGAAGGTCCGCACCTGCCCGTAATGATCCGCTCTGGAGGCATCTACTAATTGTTGTTTGGCCGCTTTTCGCAAGGCACTGCTGATCTCATCCAACTGGCCCTGCCTGGGTGTGATCTCTGTTAGTAGATCCTCCAGCTTTTCATTCCACCGATCGATCTCGCTCCTTACTTTTTCCTGTAGCTCCTCCTGGTAAGCAAGGACTTCCCGGTATTTCTCATTGTTCGCCTTTGATTTTTGGTTAATCAACTCTTCTCTGTCCTGGTAAGGAACCTCCAATCGGGCAGCTCTTTTTCGATATAATTGCACACAGTTCCCGAACTCCCGGTTGGTGTTCTCTATAATCATTCGGATGGAAGTGTTGATATTATACTGTATCTGTTGAGCAGTCCGGGTGTTTATTTCTCCTGATCCCAGTTGACGCAACATCCGCTCTCCCTCCAGTCTGACCTTACTGATATCAAGCTCAGGGAAATTAGGCATGGGAGGTACCGCCTCCGGAGAAATGCCCTTTAGCGTCACTTCCTTCACTTTATCTGCCGGCCCGGCCACGTCCGGTAGTTGTACCTGGCCTCCATTCAGGTTGCCGCCGGCATCTGTTAAATGAATCCATGAGCGGCCGATGGTGGGCACACTCAAATACACATAACCCGTTTCATCAATTTGGGCTCTTCGTCCATCCGGTCCCTGTACGGTGGCTCCTACTAGGGGTTCGCCTTTTGAGCCGACCACCTTCACTTTCACCATATAAGTAGGCACCCAAACATCGATGGGGCGCTGCAAGGCGATGAAGGACTGCTTGTCCCAGCCCTCTACCTTTATTTTTCCGCCGGCACCATCTTCTCCAATCAAGGGATGGAAAAAATCAGGAAAGCTTTCTAAGACTTGCTCTTTTTCATCTACTTTGATTGTCAACTTAAAGTGCAAAGAACCACCATGCCGGGTCATCCAGGCCAGGTATTGAAGTTTGTTGATCTTGATCTCTACCTGATCTCCATTGATGTCGACCTCATAAAACAAATCATCCATTTCTTCTCCATCGTGATGAATGATCAGCTCTACTTTGGGGTAGGTTTCTATTTTACGGCCGTAGGCATTCTGGTATTTCAGCTTCATGCGAATGATCGTCTTCTGATCGATCAAATTAGTAAGGTATTCGCGGAGTGCTTCGCGGGCCTGTTCTTTGGCGTATTCGGCTTCTCGCTCAAAAAAATTGACCAGCTGAGGGGTGACCACTTCTTTGAGGTACTTATGGGCGAAATAGTCGCGGTGATTCTGGATGTTATCCACGATCCATTCACGTCGGTCGTCGGCTCCCTTTGTCAAATCTTCATCTTCCAGATCCGCTTCCCAATATTCCCCCAGCGTTTCCATCACCGCCTCCCAGCTACCCGACTCGAAGGTCTGCCCCCAGTTAACATAGTCGTAATACATGCGATAATCTGTAAAAAACATTGATTCATTTCTGAACTCCTTGCCTTCCTGCCACTTGTCAATGAAATAATCCATCATATAAATTGCTACGCCTGCGAAGGGCCCGGCTGTTCCGGTAGCGAATTTAGCAAAGTATAGGCCCATGCCGCTGGTCGCTAATTTCAGTTTGGATACCGTGGATACCTTGGCGGCTCCTTTTTCATGCCATTCGTACAAGACATTAGCGAGGGTCAGGTAATAAGAGGCTGCATTCATAGTGAGGAAAAACTTATCGAGCCCCGGAGGGTAAGTATCCACTACTTTGGTAGTTACAAAAGCGCCTTTATCTCCCATCTTGCCGAGGTATTTGGTAACCTCCACAGGAGTATTCTTTTGCATAATTCCCACCGGCATATCATAGAGGACATTCACTTTGTTAATGTAGCTAAAACTATGCTGTACCGTTTCGTTCAAAGCCCCCATACCCGTCGGAGGCGCATTTTTACTCAGTTCATGACTACCGACCGACCAGAGCAGGTCGTGTTCTTGCCTTCGATCGGTCATTTCGCCGGCGAAGCGCTGGGTAATCCCCATGCGCTGACTCATCTGCCAGGCATCCATGGTTGATACGTCCGTACCGAAGGCTTCCAGTTCTTTTTGGATCATGCCGGCAATTTCCATATCGGAGATCAGCGGGGTTTTATTTTGTGCAGTTAAGAAGGCAGATAAAAAAAGGAGGGGGAGTAAACCGAAGATCATTTTTATGTTCATAGCCTGGTTGTTTGAGTCAAAAAACAGAGACCGGGCGATGCAGGGTAGATAAGTATGAACTATAAAAACTATAGGTAATTTCCAATGACGAAGGTCATTAAACTTAAAAAAGCAGTGGCCCGTCGGCCACTGCTTTTTTTTATTTCTTCTTCTTTACATTAATATACGGCTCCGGCGCTCCTTCCTTTAGATGTTTGTTGTAAAACCCTAAAGAAAACAGGTTGACCGCATACTGGTATTTTCTATAATCCTTGGCATTCTTAGCCAGGCCGCTGATATGATACCAGCCGATATCCTCCGGTTTCAATTGGTAAATTTCACCGCTATTGAGAATCTTGCCATCCAGCCAAACCTTAAAACTGCTGGAGGTTCCCCACTTCTTTAGGTCTTCCTGATTCGGCATTTTCCGCTCCTTGATCACCACTGGTGGTGGCGGCGGGGGCGGGGGCGGCACATCTTCTTCAACTGATGAGAGTACATTCTCAGGAATCGGTGGCGGTGGTGGCGGAACCGGCTTCGTTTGTGCTTGTAAAGAAACACCAAATAGTAAAAAGGCTCCCAAAAACATGGGAATGACCAGCAGTTGCTTCCATCGATTCTTAATGGCTGCATTATGGTATTGGATCATTTGAAATCGTTTTTTTGTTAATGAAAAATTTAATGGACTGGCCAGAGGAATTGCTTGTTGCGCGCGTATATATTTGAATAGCAATTGTTGATAGAAAATCTCGTCTTCTGAGTTTTTCAGGACGGCCTGATCACTCAGGTATTCATGATTGAGTCGGATGGCAGTAGCGTACAGCCTCAGAAGCGGGTTGAACCAAAAGAACAGTCGGACGACCTCCAGAAATAAAATGTCGAGCGTGTGCCGCTGCCGGATATGAGCCAGCTCATGCAATAACAGCGCCTCTTCTATCTCTCCGGCATGATATTTCTCCTCATCCACGAAGCAGAAATGTAAAAAACTGAAAGGCGCCGTAACATTGGGCAAGAGCACCATACGACAGTTGACCGCCTTCACCGTTTTTCCGAAATAAACCTTACGGAACAGTCTCCATAAGTTCCTGAAAAAATGAAAAGCCATCACTAAAAAGCCTGTGAGGTATGCAGTTTTGAAAATCAGCCCCCAGGAGAAAAAAGAAGCGGCCGCAGCTGGAGAGAGCCCGCTCTCATCCGCCGGTTTCGCTAACAAATCCAGTATCCAGGACAGATCCTTGGAAGGCAAGATATACCAGTGAAGGTGAAGGAGCGGTAAAGTCAGCGCCAGGACTACAGCCCCCAGCAAATAATACCGGTTGAAGTGGTAACAATTCTCCCTCGAAAGCAACAAGTGATAAAAGCCGTAAAAAAGCAGCAAAGCCAGACTCGATTCCACGATATACCCCATCATTGCTTCTTTGATTTTATTTGCGCTTCAATAATTTGTTTGAGTTCCAGCAATTGTTCCTCACTGAGATTGGTTTCTTCTGCAAAAAAGGAGGCAAACTGAGTGGTGGAGCCGTCGAAGTACTGCGAAACCATCTCCTTAAACTGATCTTTTTGATAATCCGACTTTTTCACTAAAGGAAAATAGGCTCGCACACTACCGTGTTTTTCATAACCTACAAAGCCTTTTGTCTGCATTCTTTTTAATAAAGTGGCCACTGTCGTAGCGGCAGGCTTGGGCTCGGGATAGGCATCCAAAATATCCTTCATAAAAGCTTTTTTCAGCTTCCAGAGGAATTTCATGACTTGTTCTTCTGCTTTGGATAAACTCATTTCTACAGTTTTAGAATTATTTCTACAAATGTAGAATAAAAAATTGGAAGATGCAAGCTTGGGGTTCCAAAGTTCCGGGGTTTCAAGGTTCCAAAGTTCCAGAGTTCCAGGGTTCAGGGGGGCAGGTGAACAGTGTGAAGCTTACCAATCCCTCCGTTTTGCTTCGGGCTTAGTAATCTTCGACCTTCGACCCTCGTCCTTCGACCTTCCAATTCACCCTTCGTCCCTCGTCCCTCGTCCTTCCAATTCGTCCCTCGTCCCTCGTCCTTCCAATTCGTCCCTCGTCCTTCCTAACAAATTTTAGCACTTTTTAACAGCACATTCCCCGGATATTTTCCCAACTTTAAGGAAATCAAAAACACCCGACGCTATGAAATCCATTTACCTATCTGTTATTCGATCTATTTTTTATCTGGCCATAATTTGTTGGACGGTTTCCTGTGAAGCGCCGGCTACTGAAACGGCCGCCACTGAAGAGACCGAACCCGGCAACGAGATCTCCTTTATTACCACAGACAGCATCACCATTTTCGGCGATTTTTTCCCTACTTCCAAAGAGGCCACTACCCTACTGCTTTTTCACCAGGGCGGTTCCAACACACGAGCGGAATACGGCCCGATCATTCCCAGGCTACTCGACGAAGGCTTTAATGTTCTGACCATCGACCAAAGGCGGGGCGGGCAGCTATACGGCCAATACAACCGGACGGTGGCTCAGTTTCCGCTCAACGAGTACGGCTATTGCGATGCCTACCCCGACCTGGAAGGAGCGCTCACTTATTTGGAGCAAAACGGCTATTCCGGCAAAAAGATCTTGTGGGGGAGCAGTTACAGTGCGGCCCTCGCCGTAAAGCTCGCTCACGAGCAGCCGGAAAAGGTAGCGGCCGTGCTGGCCTTTTCACCTGCTTCGGGCGGTCCGATGGAGGGATGCAGTCCGAATGAGTTATTCGAACCCCTGGAGGTGCCGCTGCTCGTTCTTCGCCCCGGCAACGAAGCCCAGATCGAGAGTGTGCAGCTACAGCTCGCCCTCGCGGAAGAGCACGGTCATCGAACCTACGTGGCAGAGCAGGGCGTGCACGGCTCCTCCATGCTGGTGGAAGGAAGAGCCGAAGGCGGTACGGAGGAATGTTGGGAAGTGGTGATGAGCTTTTTGAAAGAAAACCAATAAGGAAGGGGTTGTGTAAAAAGTCCTTCGGCCTTTTTCCCCAACCAATAATATTCTTTTAGGAGGTTGTTTTAAGAAAAAAACTTCGTTTTTTTCTTAAAACAACCTCCTAAACAAAATTTTCGGGGGTGGGTGAAAACGAGGAACGAGTTTTTACACAACCCCTTCTCTACCGTTTATCCTTGAAAACACCTAAATTGAACATGTTATTTTGACGGTATGAAAAAGAAAGACTTTTACTCCATCTCTGACTATCTGGTATACGAAGAGAGTACAGATACAAAACATGAATATGAAAAGGGGCGGATCCTATCCTGGTGGTGAAAGTCTTGTCCAAATCCACTGCTAGTTATGACCGAAGAGACAAGTTTTACAAATACCGTCAATTGCCGTCCTTAAAAGAATACCTACTTATTGATCAGGAAAAACCTGTGGTGGAATCTTACTATAGGCAAGCAGAAAATGTTTGGGAAATATCGCGCGTGGCAGGCCTGAAGGAAACATTAACAATTAAGTGTTTGGGCATCAAGATATTAATGGAAGAGGTGTATTGGAGGGTGGGGGGTAAAAAATAGATAGAAAAAAAAGTAGCTTTGATTTCTTTTTTACCCAATTCTTCAAAATTATGCAACCGGCCCAAAATTGTTTCGTATTTATAAAATGAATTGATTATTTTCAACCAAGTTATAAGCCATTTAATTTAGTTCTCGATACCATTCATTTAACCTGACCCCATGAAACCCCGTGAAAGAGTTATATCATTAATGCTCCGCATTCTTGCCCACCCCTACCGCTTTACCCGGCGCGACCTTATGCAGCACTTTGGGGTAAGCCTGGATACCGTCAATGACGACATCAATGCCATTAGAAGCCTCGGCCTGACGGTTGAGCACGAGCCGGAACGGCAATACCGCCTAGCAATCCTTCCCGATCGCACATTCAAAGAACTCAAGCACCTGCAGCCTTTGTCGGATGAAGACAAAGCCCGGATCAACCAGGCCCTGAACTACGTTTCGGGGAAAGAAGCTCTTTACCTGAAAAAAAAGCTGGAAAGCCTGTATGATTTCCAGCAATTGGGCCTTAGAGCCCTCCGCAAACCTGCACTAGAACGCCTCGACCGACTGGCCAAAGCGCAAAAGGAAAGATTACAGGTGGTGCTGGAAAATTACAAAAGCCGGAGCAATCAGATCCGGGATCGCCGGGTTGAGCCCTTCATGGTAGATCCTGAAAAAGACACCGTACAGGCTTATGATATTGACGAGCGAGATTCCCGGCACTTCCGCTTGTCGAGAATTGAAAGAGTACATCTAACGAATATCCACTGGCAATATCACAGCGACCACCGAACCAAAATAACCGATGTATTTCGAATTGCCGATAATGAGCAGGTGACGGTTCATCTTACACTGGATGTGTTTGCTTATAATTCACTTACCGAAGAATTTCCACTGTCGCTCACATACATTCAGCCCGGATCGGAGCCCAACACCTATGATTTTCAGAGTGTTGTAAACCATGATTTCAAAGGCTTACTCAACTTCATCCTGAGCAATGCCCTGCATATCCAGATCCACTCTCCGCCCGCTCTTCGCGAGCGTGTAAAAGAAGAAGCAGAAAAAATTGTAAAAAAATTTCAATAACACGGGGGGATGGGGCAAAATCTGCCCTACCCTATCCATTAGATTTGTCATAACCAAATTTGATAGTGATGAGAATATACCTTCAACTCACACCGAATACCCAAGCGGTACCTTTCAATTATCAGCCGGCCCTGGTGGGAGCCTTTCATAAATGGCTGGGAGAGAATGACCTGCATGATGAGATCTCCTTGTATTCCTTATCGTGGCTGGAGCATGGGCAAATGACCTCTAAAGGCCTTGAATTCCCGAACGGGAGTTCCTTCCAAATCAGCGCTCCGAAAAAGGAACTGCTGGCCGACCTGGTCAGTGGAATATACGAAAACTATGAAATTCGCTGGGGCATGAAGGTGGATACAGTTACGATCAAACTGACACCGGAATTTGGGAACAGACGTCGTTTTTTGGTCCAGAGCCCCGTACTGGTGCAGCGCCGGGATGCGGAAGGCAAACAGCAGTACTACTTCCCTGGAGATGAAAAAGTGAACGAGTACCTGACCGAAACGATGCGCCATAAGTTGCGCCGGGCGGGCCTGAGCGAGGAAGTGGACGTCAAGTTCGACCCCGACTACCGCAACGTTCGCCAAAAGCTGGTGAATTATAAAGGTGTCAAGATCAAGGCTGCGACCTGCCCGGTGATCGTCAGTGGTGCCCCCGAAGCCGTCGCTTTTGCCTGGGATGTCGGGGTTGGTAATAGTACAGGCATTGGATTTGGAGCATTGAGGTAGAGAATAAAAAAATGGAAGATATGAAATATTATGTAGTAAAATATACAGGCCCATTTGGGTTTATAAAGCCCTGGACGGCGGTACGGGATAGTGAAACTTTTAGCCAGCAGTTTTTAACTCCATCAATTGTGGCTGGAATAGAAAGAAAGTTATTCCCTGAATTATTATCAAGCCCCTTTGCACTACACAAAATCAAAAGACATCGTCTTGCTTACATTCAAATGTCAGCACAACAAGAACAAATTCAGCCCAAAGGTTGGAATTCAAAAAGAATAAACAAAAAGCAAGCTGCAATAAGAGACTATTCTATTCTTACAAGAAGCATACTTCTTAACCCCACTCTTCAACTCGCATTTAAAACAAGACAGGACGCTGAAATTGCTTTTCAGCAACATATCTGTCTTGCCAGAAACGAGGATGTATTATTGCCGACAGAGATTATAAATACGACAGAAGAAGATTTTGACAAAAACGAGGAATTATTTCCTGGATATGAATTGATTTTTGAAAAAAACGAAGCTTCCTTCCTTGTAGGTTATAATCGGTTTGATGAAGGTAGGCCTATGTATGGTTGGCTAAAAGTATTAGGTACTCCAGTAAAATCATTCTAATGAATAAACATCCTGAAATAAAAGCAAAGGGGGCGCCTGAATGGACTACATTATACGACCACCTGCTTCATGTAAAAATAGCAGCAGAGAAATTCGCCTGCTTCACTAGATACTCCCAGAATGTGGCAAGCCTTGGAGCAATATTACATGACATCGGTAAAGTTCATCCAGTTTTTCAAAACCAGTTGAATAAAATAAAACCAGTTCAGCCATTTAGACATGAAATAGCTTCACTATTTTTTCTTTCCTTATTTGAAAAATCTTTACATGCTTCCCTCATTGAAATGATCATTGCTCATCACAAATCAATGATCCATGACAGAAAAGGAAGAGGCATTTTGGATTTAGATGAAAGCGAACCTGACAACTTAGCATTCCATTTGGGGGATTGGGAAGAGTGGAGTCCGATTGCCCTTGACATTTTAGCTTCATTTAATATCCCTACCAAAAAAATTAGTAGAATTAAAGCTGAAGAAAATTTTTATGAAGTACTCGATTTTTGCGAACAAAAATATAGAGAAAGAGGGTTTTCCGAATGGCGAGGGTTATTAATGGGGGCAGATCACTTTGCCTCAGCTATGGTTCAAAAAACTGAAATCAAGCTTAAAAATTTGTTTCTTAAACCTAAGCTCAATTTTTTCAATAGAAAGCATCCCTTATTCCCACTTTCCTACTATGCCTCCGATAGTGAACGTCCCCATACAATGGTCGTGGCCTCCACGGGAGCTGGGAAAACAGATTTTCTATTCCGCAGATGCAGAGGGAGAGTTTTTTATACTCTCCCATTTCAAGCGTCTATTAATGCAATGTATTTTCGTCTTCAGAGAGATTTAAAAAAAGATAATCCAAAGTTAAATATTAAAGTACTACATGCTGCCTCATCGCTTATTGAAGCTGAAGATGGAGACCAAGAAGATATTGTTTTACAAAGGCATATAGGATCTAGCATCAAAGTACTTACTCCATATCAAATGGCAGGAATTGCTTTTGGTAGTAAAGGCTTTGAAGCATTGATACTTGATCTGAAAGGTTCCGATATTATTCTGGATGAAGTCCATACTTACTCTGAAGTTTCCCAAGCTATTGTTTTAAAATTAATTACTATTCTTAAACACATTGGATGCCGAATCCACATTGGCACAGCAACTATGCCATCCCTTTTATATAAAAAGATAAAAGAGATTTTGGGCTCAGAAAATGTTCTAGAAACAAAACTGTCAGATGAGGAGCTCGATCAATATAATAGACATACCATTCATAAATTAAAAAGTTGGGATGAAACTGGAGCAATTATGGATAAAGCCATAAAAAGCAATCAAAAGGTTCTGGTGGTGTGTAATCAAGTCAAAAATGCCCAAAAAGTCTACAATGATCTTTGTAAGACTTATCCAAATATACCACTATTACTATTGCACAGCCGGTTTAAACGGAAGGATCGCCAAGCGAAGGAAAAATTATTAATAGGCTTAGAGAAGACAGGTAATCCTAGTGGAACATTTAACACTTCGACCAAAGCTTGTATAGTTGTCTCTACTCAAGTTGTGGAGGTGAGCCTTGATATTAGTTTTGATCTAATGATTACAGAATGTGCACCTTTAGATGCCTTAATTCAAAGATTTGGTCGAATTAACCGGAAGAGAAATAATGATACCATTGGTAAAACGAAGCCAATTTACATTCTTCCTCCCCCTGATAGTGCTAAAGATGCCAGGCCCTATCACCCCGCTACATTAGCAAGAAGCTATAATGTTCTAACAGACAATGAAGTGCTGTTAGAGAGAGAATTGCAAAAGAAAATTGATGCTGTTTTCACTGAACTAGATTTCATTAAAATAGAAGAGCAATCAGTATTCAAAGAAGATGGTTCCTGGTCCATTTCTCCACTTATGAATGGCAGTTCATGGCTGGTTGAAATCCTGGATATCGACAGTGTGGTTTGCATCACTGAAAGCGATGTAGCTGATTACATAAACTCGAACTTTAAAACAAGAATGGAAATGGAAATCCCCGCACGATATTTTCCACTTAGGCACCTCAACAGATTAGAGGAAGGAAACTGCCCCTATATCATTCCAGATAATACTTATGATGATCAAATAGGATTTCGTCAGGAATTATTGAAGGACAATCAATTTAATGAAACTAATCAAATTATTTGAGCATGTTCACATCTGTAGTCGGACAAACGTTTTTAAAGGAATACAATAAAAGAAACGGAAAAAGTTATACGGCCAAAGAATTTTTCGATAAGGTTTTGTTTAAAACATTCTTCGACCATAAAAGATACCTAATGTGGGTACAAAACTCTCCGTTTGTACAAGGGATCAGTAAAAAGAAACCATTCTTTGATGCTCAGGAACGGCAAAAAAATCTTCAAGAATTTCACCAAAAAGTTAAGTCAGGGGATTTTGAGGCCAGTATTGCCATTGGATATCCTGCCTCTGAAACGAAGAACTTTGCCACCACCTCTGGCTTAGTCACTGATATTGATTTGCCTCTTTCTGAGGAGGAGGTTTACCTTTCATGGATTGGAGGAACGCTTAGCTTGGGAGTTTCAGGTGGTTATGCTCTTCTGTTCAATCACCCTTCAATTTTGTATGCAACTTTTGAAGGATGGCAAATTTATAGAAACTACTTAAATGACAAAGTATTAGAAAAACTCAGACCCAACCAAGTTATTACCTGGAATGGGCAATGGCTTACCTATAAGTTCGGGAAGCGGTTTAGAGATGATTTTGACCTGAATGACCTTATCAATCAAAAATTCTTTTCTACGACGGCAGAAAAAATGGAGGTTAATACCATCAATTGGTCAAGATTATTTTTTAGCCTATCCCATCAACATCCTTCAGAAGCCTGTATTGCATATGTTTTTGCTTTAGGTCAGACGAATAAAACTGTTGGGTTCATCCCATTTCAACTTAAAAGTGGGCGTAGAATTCATGAGGTCTATCAGCAACTTTTTGGAGAAGATAATTTTAGAACCAATCAAGCTGATTTTGAATCCCTCCTAGGCAAACATATCAAAAGGGCTTGTGAATTGGGGAATATCGGAATGCAAGCACTTGAGCCCAAAAAGCTTTCTAAGTACTTTTCCAATTCTTCAAACTTAAAATTGACCAAACCTTCTATTTATCAAAAAAAAGGGGAAACTGAAGATGTTTTTCATCAAAGAAAGGCTGAACTTTTAAAAAAAGACAATGAAAATTTAATCACATTTCAAACTTATAAAACCTGGTTAATTGCTATGATTTCAAAAAATAAAACCGAAATCTCAGATTATACACGAGATATGGCATCTGTCCTTGTCAAATATCGAGAAGGAGCAAAAAAAAGGGATCGAGCCAACCTCCTGGAAAAGAAACTTTTTGCTACTAAAAGAAAAACAGAGTTTCTGGAAGCCTTAATTGAAATTGTCAATGATGACACTGTGGATTTGGACATCATTGAAAAGATCAATGAACTTAGGGATAAAGTCCATTTTCTGAACCAGGAAGACTTCACCTATTTCATCCTTTTACTCAAGTTTGACTATGCCTACCAAGAACGTATTTCTTAAAACTTAAATCCTTAATAATGAACACTATCTATATTAGAACATTAAAAAAAGCAGACCATACAGTTTTCTGTGTCCAGGATGGCCAAAAAACTTATTATGACCCACAATTTGGTAAAAGAATACCTTATTCAAGCGGTCAACAAGTAAAAAGATCACTTATAGACTCCTTAAACAGCTCTCTTAATACCCAAGGCTCCCCTACTACCTTTTTATGGGATATAAATAAAAAAGGCGAGCTCAAGGAAGGAGAAGTTTTTGCCACGTGTAACCCACAATACGCTGACCAACTTTTTGGTGGATGGATGAAAGCAGCAAAAGGAGGAAAAGAAAAGACCTTAAAAAGAAGAAGCCCTTTTTCTATCTCTGCTATGCGTGCCTTACATCCCCTTCTGGCAGGAACCTATTCAGAAAACATATCTTTCGACCGAAGTGACCGCCCCAACAATCACATAATCGTCAGAGATGAAAAGGGAAATCCACTCAGCAAAGAAGAGGTACAAACTCTTCTGGAGGGTAAAGACAGGAGTCTTAGCAGAAAATGGATACCGGATAATAAAAGGGCATCAGGTCTATTTATCCAAGATATTGCGATTGATTTAAGAAGGCTTTTTTCGGTTACTCTAAACCTGTATGAACCTGAAATATCACATGAAGTAGAACAAAATCTTAGAGAAAATGGATGGATAGAGAACGAAAACATTTTTGGTCCTTGTTTAACTGCACCTCCTGAAATTAGAACCAAATGGAGTTCCGCCTTATCCGAAACGCTCATGAACTGGACAATTACATCTAATCAAGCCAGGACCTTTAGCCTTATGGAAACATTAGCCATTGCTGTGAGCAACAATGCCAATAGAATAGCAGGCAGCATTCGAGCCAAACTCAATGAAAATGAACGAGCTATTCCAATTATTGAAGAATCAATGGAAGGAGTTAAAGTATTCGTAACCTTACCCGCAGCTGGATATATAAAAACTAACTCTGAAACAGCCGATGCAATTGACCAAGCAAAAGCTTACATAGAAAAGCTATTAAATGAATTCGACTACGAAAACCAACTCTAACCCCCTACCCCAACACCTCCTCCATCGCCACTTCAAAGCCGGGGAAAACCCCGACCGGAACCCGGTCCCCTTTAACAAAGGGCGTTTGGCGGATCAGTTGGAAAGCGCCCGCCTCGTTGAGGCGATACGCCAGGAGCGTGCCGTCGTTGGGATGTACCACCCAGTACTCCCGCACACCGGCCTGCTCGTATAAGGCATACTTCTCGGTCAGGTCGCGGGCGGCGGTGCTCTTGGAGAGGATCTCGATGATCCAGTCGGGCGCGCCCTCACAGCCTCGATCGTCCAGTTTGGCAGGGTCACAGATCACGCTGATGTCCGGCTGGACGATCGTGTCCGTCTTTTCAACACGATGCTCTTCCGCCGGCAAGGGCAGCCGCACATCAAAAGGCGCCGCAAAAACCCAACAGTCTTTGCCCTTCAAATACTGGTGGATCAGGCTGAACAGATTGCCGGACAACAACTGATGCGAAGTGCCCGGTGCCGGAGACATGCGAAACACCTTACCCCGGATCAACTCAACCACCTCGTCAAACTGCCAGGTGAGGTAGTCGGCATAGGTATAATGCTTTGATGGGTCCAATTGACTGATATCCGTAATCATAAATCGCTTTTTCATAACCTAAAACACCTTCACAATAATAATACGAATAATTAACCAATAGTTCCATGATGAAATTCATTACCGGCACCCACATCGCCTACCTGCATTTATGCCACCGCAAGCTATGGCTCTTTGCCAACGGCATCAATATGGAACACCGAAGCGAACTGGTTGCAGAAGGCAAGCTGATCGACGAGCACAGCTACCCCCAGCGGGCCGCCCGCTGGCAGGAACTCGAACTCGAAGGCATCAAAATAGATCATTTCGATGCCAAACGGGGCATTGTGCGGGAAGTCAAAAAATCCAGCAAAAGAGAAGATGCCCACATCGCCCAGCTAAAGTTTTACCTCTTCGTTCTGGAGCGAAACGACATTCAGGTGGCCCACGGCTTATTGGAATACCCCAAACTTCGACAAACGGAGGAAGTCTGGCTGGAGGAAGCCGACCGCCGCCAGATTCCCCTCTGGGAGGAAGAAGCCAGAAACATTATCGAACAGGAATCCTGCCCGCCTTTGGTCCGGAAAAGGATCTGTAAAAAGTGCGCCTATTTTGAGCTATGCTACAGTAACGAGGAATGATGAGGTTACCGGCCTCGCTGTATTTTCATTTCGCTACTTTTTCTAAGATGCAATATTAATCAACCATGAAAAAAAACTATTACCTCTTTAACCCCGGTCGGATGAGCCGACGCGACAACACCCTCAAATTTACAGCCATGGATGACATGGGCCGCGAACAAAAACCTCGTTACTTGCCGGTAGAAGGTATTGAAGCACTCTACATATTCGGCAGCATAGATGCCAACAGCGCCTTATTTAATTTCCTCGGCAAAAAACAGGTCCCCGTCCACTTTTTTGATTACTACGAACACTACACCGGTTCTTTCCAGCCAAAAGAATTTTTATTAGCCGGAAAAATGCAGGTGGAGCAAACCCGCGCGTATACCTCCGCCAGGCGACGTCAGCACATCGCCTCCCGGCTGGTGGAAGGAGCTAGCTTTAACATGCTCAAAAACATGCGCTATTATCAAAGCAGAGGCCGTCAACTCGACGACCTCATCCCATCCCTTGAACAATTGCGAACACAAATCGCCGGCTGCAGCGATATTCCAAGCCTGATGGGCATCGAAGGCAACTGCCGGCAAGTGTATTACCAGTCTTTTGAACACATCATCCAGGATTTTCCTATGAACGGCCGCAGCAAACAACCGCCCTCCAACGAAGTCAATGCCCTGATTTCTTTCGGCAACATGATGTGCTACAGCCTGGCTTTGGATATTATTTACCACACCCAGCTCAACCCCACCATCAGCTTCCTGCACGAACCCGGTGCTCGTCGCTATAGCCTGGCCCTCGACCTGGCCGAAATTTTCAAACCCATCCTGGTAGATCGAACCATTTTCAAACTCCTTAATCGGCGGGAACTGAAACCCCAGCATTTCGAACAAAACCTAAAAGGCTGTTTCCTCAAAGACAATGGCCGCAAAATATTCATCAAAAGCTTTGAAGAAAAGCTGCGCGAAACTATTCAGCATCGAAGCCTCGGAAGAAAAGTCAGCTACAAAAGACTGGTGTTGCTGGAATGCTACAAAATTGTCAAGTACATTCTCAAAATGGAGCCGGAATATAAGTCTTTTAAAATATGGTGGTAAAGCCAAGCTCCCGCCCCCAGCGTTCCCAGTGGTCCCAGTGTCAAAAAAAAACAGCGCCCTCAGTGGTTCCAGTGGTCTCAGCGGTCCCAGTGTCAAAAAAAACTTTACTAATTCCCACAAAGTTCATAATATGTATGTAATAGCAGTATATGACGTAGGAGAAAAAAGAGTCGGCAAAATGTTAAAACTATGCCGACGATATCTCCATTGGATCCAGAACTCGGTATTTGAAGGAGAGATCACCGAACTCAAACTACAGGAACTCATCCTCGAAGCCCGTAACATCATGGACGAAGAACAGGACAGCCTCATCATCTTCAGCAGTCGAAACGAACGGTGGTTAGACAAGCAGGTAGTAGGGCTGGAAAAAGAAAAAATCGATAATTTTCTGTAAAACAGGTCGTCGGCAAACAATTATCTAACGCTCAATTTAGGGAAAAAGCCCAACTCTATAAACAAACAATTGATTACAAGCCATTTACAAAGTCGTCGCTAAAGCCCCTAAATCCTTCTAACAAAGGTCGACGCCTCACAGCCCCAAATTCGGGCAAAAGTTCTTTGACAATTCGTTGAAAATCA
Organism: Bacteroidia bacterium; assembly: GCA_030430845.1. Classification (GTDB taxonomy): domain Bacteria; phylum Bacteroidota; class Bacteroidia; order Chitinophagales; family Saprospiraceae; genus JANQPA01. The sequence goes on from JAUIKE010000013.1 coordinate 54,492, forward strand.
ATTATATTTCGCTACAGCCACAACGGCCCTTAATTGTACCAGATTGGAATTGAAACTAACATATGTGAAACAGCCTTTGATTCAGCACTATGCCCTTAATTGTACCAGATTGGAATTGAAACCATCCAGTTAAGTTCAGGCACGACATGAGAGTTGTAGCCCTTAATTGTACCAGATTGGAATTGAAACGTTTTTAATGCGTCCTTACGGTGCTTTGCGATTTGAGCCCTTAATTGTACCAGATTGGAATTGAAACAACGGAACCGAGCATAAATTTGAAAAGGAACACGCTCCCTTAATTGTACCAGATTGGAATTGAAACTCTTCGAAGATGTGCGCTTTGATTCGGTAGCGACCACCCCTTAATTGTACCAGATTGGAATTGAAACTGTCTTGCGAAATGCAATATCTTGTATTGTTTTTTCCCCTTAATTGTACCAGATTGGAATTGAAACGGCATTCACAGATACGGTTGTCGAGGTCTGGTTATTCCCTTAATTGTACCAGATTGGAATTGAAACATAATCAAGCTGCTCTTTTTTGGTCATGCTTATCTCCCCTTAATTGTACCAGATTGGAATTGAAACATGTATGATTTTTCATACTCTTGCGGTACAATCGACCCTTAATTGTACCAGATTGGAATTGAAACCATAAGCGCGTAGTTTACATCATTGCCGCCTATCCCCTTAATTGTACCAGATTGGAATTGAAACTCATAAGCTTCAACTGAAACTCCAATTGTATAATTCCCTTAATTGTACCAGATTGGAATTGAAACACATCGATTTCAAAAGCCTGGCTGAAGATGCAAACCCCTTAATTGTACCAGATTGGAATTGAAACGTACAGAGAGTACTTGCAGTATGGTCAGGACAATTATCCCTTAATTGTACCAGATTGGAATTGAAACAGCCTTCCTGGCTACATAGTATATTGGGCATGTTGTCCCTTAATTGTACCAGATTGGAATTGAAACTTGCAAGTATGATGCAAAGCGAAGCAGCAAGAAAGACCCTTAATTGTACCAGATTGGAATTGAAACTAAAATGTGGGTTATGCATGGAATGCAGAAGCCAGCCCTTAATTGTACCAGATTGGAATTGAAACAGGGCAGCACCTTGTTCAGCAGAAAGTTTCATTGCCCCTTAATTGTACCAGATTGGAATTGAAACCCCCTCCTGACGATGGGCCGGTTTATGACGGTGATCCCCTTAATTGTACCAGATTGGAATTGAAACGAGATGCGAGACTTGCGTCTCGGGTACGTACCTATCCCTTAATTGTACCAGATTGGAATTGAAACATAGACAAGGCGATGGTAACAGACATAGACAACTGCCCCTTAATTGTACCAGATTGGAATTGAAACATCTTCGATGTAAAGCAAATGAAGTACACAGTCGAAACCCTTAATTGTACCAGATTGGAATTGAAACTAAAGAAGAGCGGGGTTTAAACCAGCCTCCTGAAGCCCTTAATTGTACCAGATTGGAATTGAAACTACTGACCATCTTTGACAGTCGACAGGACCGCTTCGCCCCTTAATTGTACCAGATTGGAATTGAAACTATTTTTTTTATTAGGTTTGTATTTTGGATTTTTGACCCTTAATTGTACCAGATTGGAATTGAAACGATGACAGCAAACCCAATAGACAAAGCGACGGTAACCCTTAATTGTACCAGATTGGAATTGAAACCGAAGCACCTATGCAGAACTAGAAGTTTACCTGGTCCCTTAATTGTACCAGATTGGAATTGAAACATGGAATGCTAGTTTCATTCGAAGATTTATTCGGAGCCCTTAATTGTACCAGATTGGAATTGAAACCTCAGAAGCCACTAGAGAGCGTGATTTACAAGAGTGGAACCCTTAATTGTACCAGATTGGAATTGAAACAAAATCCTGGTATTGGGTTAGAGCAAGCAATACAAGGCCCTTAATTGTACCAGATTGGAATTGAAACTCCTTGGGCAAACTTCCGCCCCTACTAATTTACGCCCCTTAATTGTACCAGATTGGAATTGAAACGGACTCATCAACACCAAATTCCTCACTATCATTTTTCCCTTAATTGTACCAGATTGGAATTGAAACATATCTAGTTTATTGTTGTGCAATAGGCTGTTGTATCCCTTAATTGTACCAGATTGGAATTGAAACAAAAGGTGATGAAGTTATACTTCCTCTTGGCTCTTTCCCTTAATTGTACCAGATTGGAATTGAAACAATGTCTGGTCATGGTATTTCCGCGGCTGGTACTCGCCCTTAATTGTACCAGATTGGAATTGAAACAGAATTAACTCTATTACGTTTACAAGTAGTGCAAACACCCTTAATTGTACCAGATTGGAATTGAAACCATTAAAAACGATAGCATGATAATGAGGTCTTTTCGTCCCTTAATTGTACCAGATTGGAATTGAAACAGGAGGAAAGGCGCCAGCCGGACAGAACGAAATCACCCTTAATTGTACCAGATTGGAATTGAAACTCACTCGTAATCTTGGTGTTGAATTCCCGGACATGAACCCTTAATTGTACCAGATTGGAATTGAAACTTTTCCTCCATGATATCTTAATGGAGGCCTTCTAACCCTTAATTGTACCAGATTGGAATTGAAACAAGATCATTATAAACTTCAGCATATGAAGGATGTTTTCCCTTAATTGTACCAGATTGGAATTGAAACAAATAAGCAGAAATCCAAGCATCTTTCCTATGATCAGCCCTTAATTGTACCAGATTGGAATTGAAACAACAAAAAAAACAAAGGGAACGTACCCAAAATGAAAGCCCTTAATTGTACCAGATTGGAATTGAAACAGGGAAGAAAAAAAAGAATAAGCAGACTTTAATGGACCCTTAATTGTACCAGATTGGAATTGAAACTTTTAGGTTCTATTGGAGGAGGGTTGTAAATAACTTCCCTTAATTGTACCAGATTGGAATTGAAACTCGGGAAAGGAATAAGAATCAATGCCCAGCTGATCCCCTTAATTGTACCAGATTGGAATTGAAACCGGCATTTTGTAGATTTCCTGCTGAGGTAGGAATATCCCCTTAATTGTACCAGATTGGAATTGAAACTATCGGCATATTCATTGTTGTACTTGCCGGCTACTCCCCTTAATTGTACCAGATTGGAATTGAAACGATTTATTAAAAGCGCATCCGGATCCCCTTACCACCCCTTAATTGTACCAGATTGGAATTGAAACGTGATGGAGTGGCTGGTGCAGCGTTGTGTAGAATCCCCTTAATTGTACCAGATTGGAATTGAAACCATCATAGCTCTTGAGCTGATGAAGAACCCAGTACGCCCTTAATTGTACCAGATTGGAATTGAAACGCCGAGTAGCTCCGCGAAGTACTTGGCCTCATCATACCCTTAATTGTACCAGATTGGAATTGAAACTTATCCTTATGCTGCCACTTCAAACTCCTCATCCGCCCCCTTAATTGTACCAGATTGGAATTGAAACGAAGCTGAGCCCCGGCGCGCACCCGGCTGGATAAGTAAGACAAACCTGATTGGGATTCATTTTTAATCGCCCAATAAGTTTAACCTTTATACAAGCTAAAGCTTATGGTACGGGCAAGCTGAAGCGTGCGCTACGATTCGGCGATTATTTTTTGACTACCAATCAGCTCCACCCCCCCAACCATTGCCTGAAACTATTTTCATGGAACTCAGTCTTTACTAGATAAAGACAAAAACAAGCACCATGAAAAAGTACCTGTCATTCCTACCACTCCTCCTCACCCTTAGTTGTACCCCCTCAAAAACAGATGCCCCGCCCTCTGCTCCTGAGGAAACCAAGCCGGTCCGAACCGTTCAACAAAACCTATTCACATCCGACACTTTGCCTAACATTCAACTCCAGGTAGCCGAAGAGTTCGACTACATCGGCAGCTTTTATTTTGAGATCCTGGCCGAGTCGGAAGAGTACCCCGACAGCATCCGCGGCCAGGCCGTCGCAGCTGGGGATCGCTACGTATTCACCAAGGCGGATGAGGAGAAAAAGGTGGAAAAACTCTTTATCATCCAGCTCGAAGGCTTTCTGCCTAGTAATGCCTTTCAATACAATTACCGCTTTGACCAGGCCGAGCAGATAGGCAACAATCGATATCGGCACAACACCTGGTTTTATGACAGCGCCGAGCAAGCCGCGAGAAATCCCAACAACGAAGGAGCCAAAACCCGCCAATTTCTTCTCGACAAAGGCTTTTCCCTAGAGGATGATGTTATGATGGCTCGTTGGCTAGGCCTGGCTAGTGAAGATCGGAAACATGAGGTCATACTGTTTTATATTGAGATGATAGAAGATAGTACAGGATATTCGCTGAAGGAATTTGAGACATTACCGCAAGAAGAGCAGGCTAAGATTGAAGGAGAATTTGTTGCACGGGCACGGGCAGGATTTGTCATTACAGATCTTTAAAGGAAGGGCATAGTAAAACAAACCTACCAAGTTAATTAGTCCACCTTATTACTTATTTCATTAAATTGTACAAACAAAAAATGAGAAAAAATAGCCATATTGCGTTTTATTAAAAGTAAAACCAAAAAATGAACTCCAGACTAACATCTTCCTTTATTTTGCTGTTCTTATTGAGCATGCCGTTTTCCACTATATTTTCACAATCCGATCAAGACTCTATTATTTTTATTGCATACTGGGCTATGCAGGACCGCTATGAATTTGAAGTCACGAAGATTGAAAAAAGCTGGAAAAATGCAGCTGAAATAAAAAATGATTCCATCGTATACCGAGCTGTTTTTGAAGTTCTGGACTCCACTGAATCATCTTACAGTATCAAGTGGTCCTTCCTGCAAGATGTCGCCGACACCTATGATTTCCCTCAAAGGTACCTTGACAGTATGAATAACTTCCAATTCACTGAAGTCCTATATACGACCACAGAACTAGGCGAGTTTGTTGAGATTGACAACTGGAAAGAGATTTCCAAAATTATGAAAGAGCTATTCCAGGATATATTGGACATCAGTGCCCGTGAACATCAGGCCAACCGGGAGGCATTAGAGGAGGCCGTCCGTCCCTGGATGGATATTTACAGTTCGGAAGACGGCATTGAAAGTTTTCTCTTACAGGAATTATCCTATCTACACTACCCGTTTGGCTACGGATATTCGGTGAAGGATACCCTCTCATTTGAAGAAGAATTGCCTAATTTTTTAGGCGGTGACCCAATCCTTGGTGATGGGATACTTTACTTTGACAAAGTTGACCTTGAAGAAGAATACTGCTCGTTCGTTTATGAAATGCAAGTACGGCCGGAAGAAGCACGGAGGTTTCTTCATCAATATTATGAAAGTACACAAATGAACGACCCGGAAGTTAAAGACCTCATCGACACCTCCATCCTGGATATTCGAGATGTAGACCGCTATAGCTATTATTTTGATTACGGCATACCGGTCTATATCGAAACGGCCCGTATCTTCACTTTTATCAACAAGGAAGAGCATTATGTGGAACTGGAAAAGGTCATGATCGAGTGGGTCGAGTAGCAAGAATATATTTTGAATTGCCCTTTTTACATCAGATTCCTTATCCGTAGGTGGGCATACTTAAGTCCGAATTTAATTTTGACAAAGGATTTACTGATCCAACCATCCTTTAAAGTCCCCTACCCGCTCGCGGCTCACAATCACCTGCTCCTTTTCGTGGTGCCTCAAGTCAACCTTCAGGCGACTACCCGAATAGGCCGTCACCTTATTCACCGCCTCCAGATTTAGAAGGTATTTCCGGTTGATACGGAAAAACTGGCTGGGATCCAATTGTTGTTCCAGTTCGTCCAAGCTTAGGTCCAACGCATATTTCTTGCCGGTAAATTGCTGCAGCCAGACCATCTTGTGCTCACTAAAAAAACATTGAATGTCCTCCGTTTTTACCGAATAAAAATGAGCGCCGCTTTTAACGATAAAGCGCTTTTTATACGGGCTTTTATGGAGGTTCTCTCTTAGTTTTTTCCAATCCATCGCAGCCTGGCCTTGTTGGAAGACGGCCTGCAACTGGTCCAGCTTAGCGAAGGTTTGCTCCAGGTCAGCCTTGTTGATGGGCTTCAGCAGGTAGGCGATGCTGTTCGTTTTGAAGGCCTCTATGGCAAACTCGTCGTAGGCGGTTGTGAAAATAATCGGGCATGTCAGCTCCACCTGATCCAGGATCTGAAAGCTGAGCCCGTCGGCCAGCTGAATGTCCAAAAAGGCCAGGTCAGGGGCCGGCTGTTCCTTCAGCCAGCGTACCGCCTGCCGAACACTGTCGATTATGGCCGACACCTGAACCTCCCGGTCCAATTGGTCCAGTAAGTCCGCCAAACGCTCGGCCGAGAGTTGTTCGTCTTCAATGATTAGTACGTTCATATTGGTTGTGAATAGCTAAAGAATTGGGCTACACCGTCTCCTCTACCCTGATCACCGGTAAAACCACCCGAAAGTACCCCTCTTTTTCTTCAATAATAATATCCTCTTTTAAAAAACGCTGATACCGCTTTTTTATATTTTCCAAACCTATGCCCAGGTGATGGGGCTGCTGATCCTTTTTCTGTAAATTATTTTCCACCACCACTCTATCGTCAGCCTCCCGGAAAATAGAAATTTTCAGAGGCTGCTCCTTGGAGATGATGTTGTGCTTCACGGCATTTTCCACTAACATTTGAAGAGAGAGCGGTGGAATCAACTGGTGTTCTTTTTTCGGCACATCAATATCCACCGTCAAATTATTACCAAAGCGGATTTTTAGCAGAAACACATAGGCTTCCAAAGCCTTGAGTTCTTTTTCCAAGGGCACCAGCTCTTGTTCACTGACCTCCAGAACATACCGATAAACATCCGACAACTGGCGGATAAACTTTTCCGACAAATCCGCGTCTTTGTGTACCAGGGCCGTCAGCACATTCAGACTATTAAATAAAAAATGAGGATTCACCTGATTTTTAAGGCTTTCGTACTGAGAAGTCAGATGGGCTCGCTTCAAAGACTCTGCTTCTTCTATGGATTTTCGCCATTCCAGCAGGAAACTGCGCCCATGCAAAAAGGTACTAATCACCAGAGTGATCATCAGAACGTTATAATAATATTCGGTACGAATATTTGGCAACACTTCCAAGGGCGACCGCCCAAAGAAGGAATAAGACATAAAAACCTGAACCGAGGCAGCTATCAAAAGAGTCGCTACAATGGTCAGTAAAAAACTCACGACAAACCGCTTAATAGGCTGCTCCAGCCAGGATATCTTCACTTCCTCCGCAATAAACCCATTCACAAAGCCCAGTCCGATCGTCAATAAACCGTTAAACAGAATGCTCAACATTACATCTGACACGCCCGATTCGCTGGATAATGGCAAAAAGATCAGGGTTATGATCAATCCGCCTCCCAGGAAAAGTGTCAGAAGAGTTTTTAAGGATAAAAAGGATCGATATTTTCTAAAAATATTGGTCACGTATCTTTTTTTGAAAAAATACTAAAAAGTTTTGGATGAAATTCAAATGGGCCTCCCGGCCCATTTGAATTTCCAATTATTTTATCTGACCCAGTATCTGCTCTACCATCTCCTTCCCCCAGCTTGGATGCAAGGAAGAGGCCGGTTCAAATGCTTCATACTTTGTCAGTGCCTTTTCCAGGAAAGGCTTGGCCGCATCTGGCCCGCCGCCGATGAAAGCCGGCATGTGGAACAACTGCTGGCCCTTGATGTAAAATCCGCGAGGATTTTTAGGGTTCAGTGCAATGGCGGTTTCTACGGCCTGCATGATCATGGGCGTGTACTGAGCGCCGTTCGTTTGAGGATCTTCCCAGATATAACCTTGTAACACAAAAGCCTGTAGGGCATAAATTTCCGATTCTTTCGGAGCTACTTTCAAAGCTTCCTGCACCTTTTCATCCGCTATTTTGACGTGTGCCATGCAATCCTTCAGTTCTCCTTTCCCCATCAGTTGTACAGCTGCCATCATGTGGGCGTACGACTGATAATACAAGGGGAGCCATTCTTCTTTTTCGGCACCCGCAATGCGTTCAAAAATATTAGAAGCCGCTATCAGGCCTTCTACGTTTTCGACTTCCTGCAAAGCAGTCAGGGCCTTTTCCATAGCCTTGGTATACTGCTTACTTTGGGCATAATTCGTAGTAAAAAAAAGGCTAAAAACGGCAACAATTAAAATAGTCAATCTCATGGTTCTTAATTATTTTTTAGTGAAAAATTGATTCTACTCAGTGGAGTCTTATTCATGGTTTTCGCGCGCCGACGGCGTGCGAAAACCATGAATAAAATTGCGCTCAAAAACTATTTTCCTGCCCCAGCGAAAGGAAAATCCCCAGAAACAGGAACCTCCTCGCTGCAGGATCTACTGGAATGGATGAGAACTGTCCATCCAGCCCTGGCTGTGTACTGAAACGCCGACCGAATTGCTGATCGAGCCCGAGAACATTACTCACCGAGACATACACGATGGTAAAATTCCCAAACCAATTGGTCAGATAACTGGCATTCAGACTCAGATCATGGTAAGAGGGCGTGCGCTCGGCATGAAAATCCGGTGAATTGGGATCGTTAAATGGCCTAGGACTGCCGTAAGAGTAGGTCCAGCCTATCATGGTATTCATTTTGGGTACCCACTGCTTGTATACCAGCGACAAATTATGGGCAGAAGCAAATGCAGGGGTTGATTCCTCCGGGAAGTCTCGATACAGTCGCTTCGTATCTAAAAAGCTGTAGGACAGCCAATAGTCCACATTTTTTAGGGTCTTTTTATCTCTAAAAAACAGGTCGATACCGCGTGCAAAGCCGTAGCCTCCATTGTTGGGCTGAGCCCGGGGGCCGCTCATACGCACGAGTTGATCGTAATTTTTTTCATAAGCCTCTATCCGGAAAATCCGGTCGTTGTGGATCTTTTGGAAGTTGAGGATAAAATGGCTGGATTGCTCATAATCCAGTTCTGTGGATATAGCGAGTGGTCCGTTTTCAGGTTGTTGCAAAAAAGAGCCGTAAGCAAAAGATAACTGACTGTAATCGCCTGTTTTGTACGCCACAGACCAACGTGGGCTTAAGCGGCCTTTGTCCAAAATGCTGCTGTACTCCATTCTCAGGCCCCCTCTGGTGAGCCATCGTTTGCTTATTTTGACATTCGCCTCGGCAAATCCGGCTAGGTAATTATTGCTCAGAAAAGGATTCCAATGAAAGCCGTCGTTTTCCTGGTAAGATTGCTCAAAGTCCTGCCGCCAGTATTCTCCACCCATTTTCAGGGAAAAATGATTATTGGCGGTAAAGGTCCAACGGTTTTTTAATTGAAAAGAACGTTCCCGGTTTTTCAGAAAAAAGGACTCACTGATCTCATCCGTATCATCGGTATAGGCCATTCCGGCAAAGAAGGCCCAGCGGTCGTCCAGCACCTCCTGGTAGGAGGTATTCAGGAAAATATTGCGGTTGTGCAGATCCAAGCGGGTAAGCTGAAGATCTTGTGCCCGTGGATAGTCCAGTGCCAGTTGATTAGAGCTGGTATTGGCCATGAGTTTAAAAAAGCCGGTCTCGCTTGTTTTTTTCCGGTACACCAATTGTCCATTGAATCCCTGGGGCGCTACATGCCAGTTGACATTCTGATCTACCAGCGACATATAGGGGCTCATATTGGAATAATCTCCTCCGACAGTGAGGGAGCTGTTCTCCCAGCGTTCTGTGTGGGACAAGCCCAGCCCGATGGACATGAGGGAAATACTCGTCACCGTCTCGGGAGCCAAATCCTGCGTTTCGAGCACCAGTGCGGAGGATAAAGCCTGGCCGTATTCAGCGGAGTAGCCTCCGGTACTAAAAAGGGTACCCTTAAACAGGAAAGGCGAAAAGCGGTTTCTGGAAGGCAGGTCGGGGACACTGCTGTTGTAAGGTTTCAGCACCAGCAAGCCGTCGATGAAGGTTTTGGTTTCATAAGCTGCACCTCCCCGAACAAAAAGCCGGCCTTCCTCTCCGACTGTTTGGGTGCCCGGCAGGGTGTTAAGTGCACCTGCGAGGTCGGCAGTAGCACCGGCGGTGAGCACAATATCCAATGGCTTCAACACCACTGATTTTTTGCGATCACTAGCTTCAAAAGCTCCGGCTGTAATGACGACTTCATTGAGTTCGTTCACCTCCTCTTTCAAAACAAGGGTCAACACCAGGCTCTCATCTTTAATGACCACTTCCTGTTCATACTCCTGAAATCCGATGTAAGAGACTTTCAACATCCATTTACCCCGTTCTTCTGTCCGGAAAGAAAACTTCCCATCAATATCCGTCGAGGCTCCGTCATAGGTTCCTTCTAAAAAGATGTTTGCTCCAATGATCGCAGTTCCTTCCTCATCATGTACTGTCCCGCTTATGGACAGGGGCTGAGCCGCTACAAATACGGAGCAGAGAACGAAGGTGGCAGTGATCAGGATCTTTTGAAGCATGATGTCTTTTTTACTTCAAAAGTATCCGGAGGGGAGTCGGATAGCCAATTTTCCGAACCGAACTGTGGAATTTGGGGGATGAGTTGAAAAATAAACAGGAGAAGTCGGCTTTGCCGAATTCTACCCGTACGGGCCTTGCTCGTGGCGGGTTTCCAAACCGCCCTACGCAATATCCCGCCAGTTTCCTAACTGGCGATTACGTTCGTGGGGTTACACAACCCCTAACGGTTTTTTCCACAAGTCTCGGACTTGTGGAGCATAACAAGCGTACAACCTCAAGTTTGGAAACTTGAGGTAAAAGGCGTGAGGAAGTCGGAGACTTCCACGAACGGTTACGTACGGGCCACGAGCAGAAAAATATATAGTTGAATTCGGCGAAGCCGAATTCAACTATATAAAACGTAAGATCTCCGCGTCCGGAATATAAGTATCGATCAAATACTTAGGCAAATTAAACCAGCATTCGGTATGATCCAGGATCAGGCTATCGCTTGACACGATGGGGACGACGGAATGCATTAAAATAGTATCCGGGTTGTTCACTAGTTCTGCTTCCCAGTCCCAGCCTTTGGCCTGCGCCAACTCGCACAACATCACTTTGATCCGGCCGCTATTGGACACCGGTTTATCGAGCAGCCAGGTGACGGTACCCGTTCCAAGGTCGTCCAGGGTTTCCCCGATGATCTGCATAGCCAGAGGAGTTTCTTCCACTTTTTTGTAAGTACCATGTACGCTGGCCAGGTCACGATAGGTGCCGTCCAAGCCTTCAAATATCAAGCCTTTGGACAATGCACTTTCAATAGTAATGAGCAGGTTCAGGCCATCGATCAATAGCTTACGATCTTTAATTTCGTGGATGTGGAGAGCTTTATCCTGCCGATTTAGTTTTTGAATTTCCGTACAAACCACACGCTGAATGGCCATACGCTGGCGCTGCTTAAGGCGATACCGGTCGCCCACTAATTTGACACAAGCTTTTTCGGAATAGCCTTTGCTCAATAGCCAGGACAAGTCATACACAGCCAGGCTCAACTTAGGCATTTGAGCGGAAGAAAAAAGAGTAGGATCGGATGGATGTTGCCCTCGGTGCTTCCTCTTGTCTGGCATGATCTGCAAATTAGTACACCGAACAAACTACAAAAAAAATACAGAGCAGAAAAGCATTGTTTTCTACCCTGCACTAATTTCCAATGAATAATAGTCTCTTTAAATTGATTGGCCGCCGCTGGCGGCCAATCAATTCTTTTTTTTAAAAAAGGGGACTACAAGACCAATTGATTTTATTTGCAGCTTACCGATATTTCAATTTGGGCCTTCCCCTATCTAAGGTAGTGGCAGTAGTCCCCCTTGCCATGTCTTTATTGACCGCCTGAAGCGGAACATTCATAAATTTGAAATGGGTTATAATAAAATCAGCGATTGGATTGTAAAGTGGGCTCGCCCTCTCAAGGAACGAGCCCTTTCGAATTGGTCGTCTTAAAATTTGTAGCATGTAACTGCCTACGTTTGCACTACGGCAGTCAGGTCAGGTAAAAGGATTGCTTTTAATAATTGGGGTTCATTTTTTAACCGCCGAATTTAAGCAAGCTAAAGCTCGCTTTCCTGGCAAGCTGAAGCTTGCTGTCCGATTAGGCGCTTATTTTTTTAACGCCAATAATTAAAAAGCCATTTTCCCTTCAAAATGTAATCCTTCTACTTTCTACCTGTTTCTGACTGCCGAAGCCTTTGATCTTGGAGTGAAGCTTACCAATCCTTCTGTCTAACTTCCTGCTTGGTAATCTTCGACCTTCGACTTTCGACCTTCGACCTTTTAAATAGTATGTTTGATTTTCCCTTTGAAGTTGGTATCTGTGTGAATTTTTTTTCTTTCTTTTATAGTGTTTCTGTCTTTCGATTACTATTAATACAATTACCGTACCAAAAATGAAACCAAGACATTTTTTTTTATTTTTTCTTTTAATTTCTATTATTGGGGCCTGTAAACAGCAGCCTACTCCCCCCAATTATACCATCCAAAAAAATACGATGGGAGACACCGCCATGGTCGTTTCGCCTCATCCCTTAGCTAGCGAGGTGGGACTTGACATATTAAAAAAGGGCGGCAATGCCGTTGATGCAGCCGTCGCGGTTCAGTTTGCGCTGGCTGTGGTGTACCCAAGAGCCGGTAATATTGGAGGCGGAGGCTTTATGGTCATCCGATTCGAGGATGGATCGACCGATGCTATTGATTACCGGGAAAAGGCTCCACTGGCTGCTGAGCGGGACATGTACCTCGACAGCGCCGGAGATGTCATCAGCGGCCTGAGCACCCTCGGACATCTGGCGGTAGGCGTTCCGGGTACGGTAGACGGCCTCATACGGGCACATAAAAAACACGGAAAGCTGGATTTTGCCAGTCTGATCGAGCCGGCTATTCAATTAGCAGATAAAGGATACCAACTCACCATTACCGAAGCGGAGCGGATTAGTCGCTTTCAGCAGGGATTCCAGGATGCCAATACCGTAAAAAATGTATTTATGAGAGATACCTTCCTGGAAGGGCACCTCTTAGTACAAAAAGACCTCGCCCACACCCTTCAATTGATTCGGGACAACGGCAGAGAAGGCTTCTATGCAGGGGAAACAGCAGATAAGATTGTAGCCGAAATGCAACGAGGCAAAGGATTGATCGCACTGGAAGACCTGGCTCAGTACGAAGCACAATGGCGCCGACCAATAAAGGGCAGCTACAAAAACTTCAACATCATTTCCATGCCGCCTTCTTCTAGTGGTGGAGTGGCGCTACTGCAAATGTTAGAAATGATCGAGCCCTACCCCATTGCTGAATGGGGGCCACGCGACCTGCGCACGGTCCACTTGCTCACCGAAGCCGAACGAAGGGCCTATGCCGACCGGGCCGAACACATGGGCGACACTGATTTTTATGATGTACCACTGGATCGATTACTGGACTCCGCCTATCTGGACAGTAGAATGCTTGACTTCAGTATGGATTCTGCTACAGTCAGCGAAGCTATCGTAGCCGGTGACTTTAAACTGTTAAAGGAAAGTTTTGAAACGACTCATACCTCCATCGTGGATGCCGAAGGTAATGCCGTTTCATTGACCACTACCCTCAACTCCAACTTCGGCAGTAAAGTCATGGTGGGGGATGCCGGTTTTTTCCTCAACAATGAAATGGATGACTTCAGCGCCAAGCCTGGCGTTCCGAACCAGTTTGGACTGGTCGGCACCGAAGCCAATGCCATCCAGCCTGGTAAACGCATGTTAAGCTCCATGACACCAACCATTGTCGAAAAAGACGGAGCATTATTCCTCGTCCTGGGCGCTCCCGGCGGTTCTACCATCATCACAGCGGTTTTCCAGGTTTTCCTGAATGTAGCCGAATTCGGTATGGATCTGAGTGAGGCGGTCGATGCCGGACGCTTTCACCATCAGTGGCTACCGGACGTCATTGCCGTAGAAAAAGGAACTTTTTCTCCTGAATTGATAGAGCAAATGGAAGCACTCGGGCATGAATTCAGGGAAGTGGATCGCATGGCTGTCATTAAAGCCATCCATGTGAAGGAAGATGGCACCTTACACGGGGTTGGAGATCGAAGAAATCCCGATGATGATGCGAAAGGGTATTAAAAAAGTGAAGCCGCCCGGGGGCGGCTTCACTTTTAACTAACCTAAAAATGGATAACGATAATCCTTAGGCGGAACAAAGTTCTCTTTAATTGTTCTTGGAGATACCCAGCGATATAAGTTCAGCACAGAACCAGCCTTATCGTTCGTACCGGATGCGCGCGCACCACCGAACGGCTGCTGACCAACCACAGCGCCCGTAGGCTTATCATTCAGGTAAAAGTTACCGGCTGCATGGCGCAGCTTATCAAAAGTTAGGTTAAGGATCGATCTATCTTTAGCAAACACCGCTCCGGTTAAAGCATAAGGAGATGTTTTATCCAACAACTCCAGCGTTTCTTCATACTGCTCATCCTCGTATACATAAATCGTCAGAACCGGTCCGAAGATCTCCTCACACATGGTAATATACTGAGGGTTTTTCGCCAATAAAACGGTCGGTTCGATGAAGTATCCTTCCGATTTGTCGTAATTCCCTCCGATGATCACCTCTACATCATCATCCTTTTTGGCATTGGCAATGTATCCGGAGATGCTGTCGAAAGCTTTTTCATCAATGACTGCATTGATGAAGTTGGAGAAATCATCCGGAATGCCCATCTTGAAAGAGCCGAGGTCTTTTTTCAAGCCTTCATGAACTTCCTTCCACATGCTCTTAGGGATATAAGCTCTGGAAGCTGCGGAACATTTTTGTCCCTGGTATTCAAAAGCGCCTCGAGACAAGGCAGTACTGACCTGCTGAGCGTTCGCAGATGGGTGGGCAATGACAAAGTCTTTACCTCCGGTCTCGCCTACAATTCTTGGGTAGGACTTGTACTTCGAGATGTTTTGACCGATGGTTTTCCACATATGCTGAAAAACGCCGGTACTTCCGGTAAAGTGCAGACCACCAAAATCAGGATGAGAAAAGATAATATCACCGGCAGTAGGTCCGGAAACAGGCAAGAAGTTGATCACGCCATCAGGAAGACCCGCTTCTTCAAATATTTCCATGATCACAGCTGCGGAATAAACTTGTGTTCCGGCAGGTTTCCATACGACCGTATTCCCCATCAGAGCGGGTGCGGACGGCAGGTTACCGGCAATGGAAGCAAAGTTGAACGGAGTCAGCGCAAAAATGAATCCTTCCAGCGGACGATATTCCAGGCGGTTCCAGATGCCGGGAGAGCTTTCTGGCTGCTGGGAATAAATCTCCGTCATATATTGCACATTGAAACGGAAGAAGTCGGCCAATTCAGCTACAATATCAATCTCTGCCTGGAATACATTTTTAGACTGACACAGCATGGCTGAAGCGTTCAGCTTATCCCGGTAAGGACCGGAGATCAGGTCTGCAGCTTTCAGGAAAATTGCTGCTCTGTCCTGCCAGGCCATGTTCTCCCAGGCGGGTTTTGCAGCCATAGCCGCATCAATAGCCTGATGAACGTGTTCTGCCTTGGCCTTCCAGTAATGTCCTAAGGTATGCTTGATCTCATGAGGAGGATGCATGCTTACCTTAGATCCTTCTTTTATCTTTTTACCACCAATGGTTAGGGGAATTTCAACTTGCTGAGCTTTCATTTCAGCGATTGTAGCTTGCAAAGAGGCTCTTTCTGGTGAACCCGGAGCATAGGAAAGTACCGGTTCATTAACTGCCTTAGGTACCTGATAAAATGCGTTTGACATACTAATTTTTGGTTTTATTTTATGTGATCACATCTTCATGTGCTCACGTTTATGAGTTTGATTAATATAGTTTTGGGTTTTGGGTTTTGGGTTTTGGGTTTTGGGAATTTATGCTAATCCATTTTCTCCCCGCTGTTACAAACTAACTTCTGTTGGGAGAAAAGGACTGGCATCTCCTCCACCTTTAATAATCTCCCTTACAATAGTAGAACTAATATGAGAGTATCCTGGTTGAGCGATTAGGAAAATTGTTTCCAAACCGTCTCCTATAATATTGTTTAACTGAGAAATGGTTTTCTCATAATCGAAATCAGACGCATTTCTTAATCCACGGAGCAGATATTGAGCACCGATCTTTTTAGCGTAATCAGCAGTTAGTCCTTCAAAAGATCCCACCTCCACTTTTTCCTCATTAGAAAAAACAGCCTCCAGCCAGTCCATGCGTTTTTCCAGGTCAAATAAGTATTTTTTTTGAGAATTGATCCCGACGGCCACCACTATTTTATCGAATAAAGGGAGGGCGCGCTCCACCAGATCTACATGTCCGACGGTAATAGGATCAAAAGACCCTGGAAATACGGCAATTTTTGACATTGGCTAAGGGCTTGAATAGTTATTTATGGAGCCAAAAGTAAGGAGGTGTTAACAGTTTTCCAACTTATTTGATCTGAATGTATGATTGAGGGAAGGTTCCGGGGTTTCACTCAATAAACTTAAAAGAATCCATAAAGCGATCGGTAGACAAGTTCAAACTCTTTGGACGTACCGTAACCGTCTGAACAGCAAAATAGCGGCGGTTGATCAAAAAAGCTTTTGTTTTAATGAGTGCCTTGCCATCCAGGTAGTCAATGCGCCAGAGATAGCCTGGGTAGTCTTTGTACCAGGCAAAATCGTGATAGGTGAGTTCTCCGTTGACGCTTTTGGCAGCCTGGTCCATGGTCGCTTCAAAGAATTCATGCAAAAGTTCGGTGGAATCTGAATGGATGGTCCCCTCCGGATAGTCACAATAGCTGAGCATGTACATGACATTATCTGATTTCTGATCCTTCTGGATCATGAAAAGATGATAGACCAACTCTCCTATGGCGGTCTCAACCGTATCGGACCGTTCCACCAAATTACCTTCCGGAAAATCAATGCTGAACGATCCTTCATTAGACTGGTAATAACTCCAGGGACCGTCTTCCTGAGAACTTAGCAGGATGGGGAATAAAAGAGAAAGTAGGAACAGGTAGTATCTCATATTTTTATTATCAAGTAATTAATCATGTTTAATAGACATACAAATAAAAAGAACTGTTGGTTGGCGATAATAATTTTTTGCCGACGGCAAAAAATTATTATCGCCAACCAACAGTAAAAATTACTCCCCTATGTTTGTTCTTTCCAAAATAAACCCCTAACTTAGTTTCGAAACAAAACTAACTATATGCCCAAACCTCACTTCACCCAACTTTACCCTCCCAACATGGGGCTTTTTCTTGACCTCTATCACCTAACGATGGCCTATGGTTTCTGGAAGTCGGGCATTTACAACAAACGCTCCGTGTTCCATCTTTTTTACCGAAAAAATCCATTCAAGCATCCTTACACTATTGCCGCAGGATTAGAGCTGGCCCTGGGAATATTGGATCAATTCAAATTCGACCATGAAGACATAGCCTACCTAGCCCGAATCAAAGGTAACAATGATCAAGCTTTATTTGATGAAGGTTTTTTGAATTACTTGCAACGAATGAAATTGGAGGTGGACATCTTTGCCATACCGGAAGGAAGCGTCGTTTTTCCACATGAACCCTTAATGCGGGTGGAAGGTCCTCTGCTACAGGCACAGATCATAGAGTCTGCTTTATTGAATGTGCTTAATTTTTCTACTCTTATCGCTACTAAGGCATCCCGCATGCTAAGGGCGAGCCAAGGAGAAACCATCCTTGAATTCGGACTACGCAGAGCACAAGGACTGGACGGGGCCGTTACGGCAAGCCGCGCGGCTTACATTGGAGGCTGTCATGCCACCAGCAATGTCATGGCAGGACGAATGTACAATATCCCGGTAAAGGGTACGCATGCCCATAGTTGGGTACAGAGTTTCGACGACGAGTTGACCTCTTTTTATGAATATGCCAAGGCTATGCCCGGCAATTGTATTTTTCTGGTTGACACCTACGACACGCTGGAAGGGGTAAAAAAAGCTATTGAGGTAGGTAAATGGTTGCGCGAGCGGGGGCAGGAAATGAATGGCATTCGATTGGATAGTGGTGATTTGGCGACTTTGAGTATCCAGGCCAGGAAGTTACTGGATGAAGCCGGATTTCCCAAGGCTGCTATCGTAGGCAGCGACGGCCTGGATGAAGAGAAGATCCGGCAGCTTAAAGAAACTGGCAGTGCAATTAATGTCTGGGGAATAGGCACTAATCTGGTGACCGCGAAAGGTCAACCTGCCCTGGGGGGCGTATATAAACTAGCTGCTGTAGAAAACGAATATGGAGACTGGGATTACAAGATCAAACTATCCGAAACCCCGATCAAAACCTCGAACCCGGGTATACAGTCGGTCCGCCGTTTTTTCGACAAAAATAAAGTGCCCATAGGAGATCAGGTCTATGACCCCTCAATTGGCAAGCAATTAGCAAGTGATTTTTTTCAGAAGGACAGTATATTCGCAGAAGAGAACGTACAATCAGAACTGGAATTGCTGATCCCTGTTATGAAGAAGGGAAAAATTGTGTACTCTTCTCCCACTGTCCAGGAAATTCGGCAGTTTTCACTGAAACAACAACATTTGTTTGAACCTTATATGAAAAAAGCGTATCCTGTAGGATTAGAGCGTAATCTGAACCTCTTGAAAAATGATATGATTGAAAAAGCACAAGCTTCTTCAAGTTAAAACCAAATTACATGTCCTATACCTATGACTATCCTCGACCTTCAGTTACTGTTGACTGTGTGATCTTTGGTCTGGAAGAAAGTACGGAATTAAGAGTTTTATTGATCCAAAGGGGCCATGAGCCTTTTAAAGATGCCTGGGCGCTACCGGGTGGTTTTGTGGATTTGGAGGAAGACCTTGAGGCAGCTGCACTGAGAGAATTGGAGGAAGAGACGGGCGTTCGCGATGTTTTTATTGAACAGCTGTATACCTTTGGTGCACCCAAGCGCGACCCAAGGGGCCGTGTCATCAGCATTGCCTATTATGCCTTAGTTAACCTGAGACAGCACCCTGTCAAAGCGGCTTCTGATGCCAAAACGGTTGAATGGTTCAATGTCAATCACTTGCCAAAACTTGCCTTTGATCATAATGAGATTCTGGAAGTTGCCATTAACCGCCTCCGGGCCAAAGTCCGCTACCAACCGATCGGTTTTGAATTATTACCTGAAGAGTTTACCCTTACCCAATTGCAAAGCTTATATGAGACTGTTTTGGGTGTCGATAAACCTCTGAATAAACGCAATTTCCGAACCAGGATCCTAAAAATGGGTGTATTGAAAGAAGTCGGAAAACAAGAAGGTGTTGCACATCGCCCGGCCAAGCTGTATGCTTTTGATAAAGAAAAATATGAGGAATTGGTAAAATCAAGATATGAGGATCTTATAAAGCGAGGAGTGGATTTTGAGATTTGATGTTGCCTGCCTGCCGGAGCTTTTGGTCAGGATACAGGACTTTGTTACCGATGTTTCGTCCCTCTAGGACTCTTTGTCCATAAGATAAAATGTCTGCACAGGTAGGTGTTGGATAGCAAAAAACCATGAACCATGAACCATGAACCATGAACCATGAACCATGAACTTAATCATATGAAATACTTTATCCCAATTTTAAGTATCCTCCTATTGTTAAGCTGGAGTTGTCAGTCTGATCAGGCGCCCTCCGGCGAAGAAGAATTACCTGCATTAGATAAAAATGGAGAGATTACCCTGCCCCATCCGGAAGAAGATTATGATGAAGCGCAATACAAATGGGGGTTTATCAACCGTCAGGGAGATCTGGTGATCAGAGATGATTACGATGATGTGCGGGACTTCTCAGAAGGGCTGTGCGTAGTTAGGAAAGGTGGTCGCTGGGGATTCATTGATGAGAAAGGGAAAGAAGTTATAAAGGTGGATTACAAAGGAGCCTGGACTTTTTCGGAAGGTCTGGCCAGGGTCTTAACTTTTGAGGATAAGATCGGATTTATGGACCATTCCGGCAACTGGGTCATTCCTCCGACCTATGAGGAAGCGCTGGATTTTAAGAACGGACGATCCAGGGTGAGGATTGAAGGTCTATACGGGTACATTGACCAGGCCGGCAGCCTGGTTGTTCCTGCTGAATACCAAAGTGCTTCGTCTTACTTCCAGGGAGAATATGCAGCTGTAAAAAAGGATGGTCGATATGGCGTAATCGATAAAAGTGGCCTGGTTATCGTTCCATTTGAATATGAAAGAACCTACCCCTTTAGCGGTGATCTGGCCAGAGTGAAAAAAGATAATTTATTCGGCTTTGTGGATAAGAAGGGGCAGCTAGTAATTTCGCCACAATTCAAAACGGCCAGAAATTTTGACGAAGGCCGTGCCCCGGTTAAGGTAGACGGGCAATTTGGCCTGATAGATAAAAGCGGAGCGTTCATTGTATCGCCTCAATACAAGCAGATGTGGTATGCCGGCGACAGCCGTTGGGGCGTCGTTAAAGATGATTTGTACGGTTGTGTCGATGAAAACGGTGACATTGCGGTACCCATCGTTTATGAGAACTTATACAGTTTTACGGAAGGGATTGCCTGTTATCAGCTAGATACCTACTGGGGTTTTGTCGACAAGGACGGTAACAAGATTACCGAACCACAATTTGGGCTGGTCTGGCCCTTCCGGGAAGGTTTAGGCCGGGCTGCGACCTATAGAGGTACCATTATCATTGACCGGCAGGGACAACTGGTAGTCCCTCCACGCTACCTGGATATCCGGGATTACCATGAAGGCCTGGCTCGAGCGCAGGTGTTTAGGAGGTGAGCTTGCCTGCCTGCGCCTAAGGCTTCGGCAGGCAGGGATCTTGGAAGGAAACGATAAAACCGATAAATAAAAAAACTATGATAGGAATCATAATGGGATCAGACTCCGACTTGCCTGTAATGAGGCAAGCGGCAGATATATTAAAAGAGCTGGATATTCCCTTCGAATTAACGATTGTTTCGGCTCACAGAACGCCTCACAGGATGTTCGAGTATGCTAGCCAGGCACATACCAGAGGAATCAAGGTCATTATCGCAGGTGCGGGCGGCGCAGCGCACTTGCCAGGGATGGTCGCCTCTCTTTCTCCCCTGCCCGTCATTGGGGTGCCCATAAAATCCTCCAACTCGATCGATGGCTGGGACTCAATGCTGTCAATCCTGCAGATGCCTAATGGAGTGCCGGTGGCAACGGTAGCTTTAAATGCGGCCAAAAATGCCGGTATACTGGCAGCTCAGATCATGGGAAGTCACAATGAAAGTGTTCGGGAAAGAATAATTCAGTATAAAAAAGAATTGGCGGAAGGCGTCGCCCTAAAGTATACTCGCCTGGAGAAGGAAGGCTACGAAAACTATAAAAAATAGAAAAAAAGAGGATCGCCGGCGGCGATCCTCTTTTTTTCTATTCTAAGGAAAGGTCAAACTCAACCCTTCTGTTCAGTCTTCGTCCTTGCGAAGTTCGGTTCGTAGCAATTGGTCTTGCTTCACCGAAGCCCTGGAAAGCTAATCTTTCCGGCGGCACACCCTGAGAGACCAGGTACTGGTAGCAGGATTTAGCCCGCTCGCGAGAAAGTACCTCATTCGTTTCTTCATCTCCTACACTATCCGTATGGCCGGAGATGGTCAGTTTATAACCGGGATATCTATCCATAATTCCCTTAATCTGATCCAGTACGGGGAAGGATTCTGGTTTTAACTCGGCCCGGCCGGTGTTAAATTGTACGGCACGCATTGCGAAGTTCAGCAATTGCTTTTCTTCTTCATTCAATTCAGGACAGCCCTTGTTGTTAATCAGGCCGGCCTGGTCCGGACAAGTATCATCCGGGTCGATGATGCCGTCGCCATCCGTATCGGGACAGCCACCGAAATCACCTGGCAAGTCTGGGCAACGATCTTCGTGATCTGCCACGCCGTCTCCATCACTGTCCGGGCAGCCTTGGGTAGCGGCTGTACCTGCCTCATCCGGGCACTGATCCTGATCATCCGGGATGCCGTCGCCATCCCTGTCGAGATCCGGACAACCATTATTTTCTGCTTTTCCAGCTTCGTTGGGGCATTCATCGTCTTTATCAGGAATACCATCGCCGTCCGTATCCGGGCAGCCGTTAAATTCGGCCAGGCCTGCCACATCGGGGCAATCATCATCCTTGTCAGCTACTCCATCCGAGTCTTTATCCGGACAGCCATTCAATTCAGGCGTACCAATTTCGGTTGGGCAATCGTCAAAGTTATCGGGAACTTTATCTCCATCGGTATCGGGACAGCCCCGCAATTCGATCGGGCCGGCATCATCCGGACAAGGATCGGTCTCATCAGGGACCCCATCTTTATCGCGGTCAGGAATGCGTTTACCAAGCCGGTGCATCAAGCCTATTCCAAGAACCAGATTATTTCTGAAGTCCTCTAAGCCCAATCTCGCTTCACCCTGAATATTGATAAAGGCATTTTCAGCTACTTTATAACTGACCCCTGCCCCTACCGGAGCTTGCGGCAAAATGTCAGAGAAATTTTCTAAAATAATTCCTCCCCCCAGCATCACATATGGAAGTAAACTGCCGGCAGGATCACCAAAACGGTACAATAAAGTAGCGTCGATGGATGAAAAGTGTTCATTATTCAACTCCCCTCTGAAGTGGGCCATACCCGTTCTGACGGGTACTTGAATACTGAATTTGTCGGAAATTTTTCTTCGGTAGAAGAGCTCTATAGCATTGGTAATTTTCAGGTCCTGGACATCATTGATGATTCCAAAGTCAACAAACAACACTTTTGCTCCAAAGGCATCATTAGGTTCGTTAATAACACTTGGCCGAGTATCGCCCTGGTTTTCGGTATTAACTTGAGCATTGATCCCGGGAATGCAAAAAAGCATGCCCATTAAAACCAATGCAAGGAAGGTCCGCTTAGCAATCATACTATCTATCAAGTTTTTGGGTTATAAAATGTTAGTTTTCACAAAATATGGGAAACAATCGAAGAGGTTGCCAGGGGGATATAACAGCCCTCTTTATCTCCTTGAACGAAATATGCTGGGGAGCGTTTCAAAATTGCAAACTTATTTTTTAAAAAAGCAAATATATACTTTGTGGCTATCGCCTCAGAGGTCGGCTCATTATGGTTGGCAACTTCTTGTAAGGATATGTGGATACTTGGTTTCCAAATAACTTGTTAAGAAATTGATGGCACGAATATAATCATTTTTTTGAAGGTGCTTCATGAATGCAAACTGGATTCATGATTAAAATAGGCTGCTATAAACTCCAAAAGCGGAGGGTGGATTGAACCGCCCTCCGCTTTTTTATTTAATTCCAAACTTTGGCCGTTGGTGGGGTTGTGTAAAAAGTCCTTCGGCCTTTTCACACAACCAATAATATTCTTTTGGGAGGTCGTTTTAAGAAAAAAACTTTGTTTTTTTCTTAAAACGACCTCCCAAATAAAA
>JAUIKE010000014.1 GCA_030430845.1 Bacteroidia bacterium
AGAATCCACAGCTTGTCCGTGTTTCAGATTGGCCTGAGGGCTATCCGATTTTACGTCAGACATGCCTTAAATCTTTCTTTCCAATTTTCAAAGAACTTCCCGTGAAATAAAAGTGTACGGCAATGAATTCTATCCGGTCGATAAAATGCTGAAAAAGCCAGATTGGTATCTTTATGAAGCTCCATCAATTTAGCCGTTTCATTTTCTGACAAGGGAGGAACAGCTTTTTTCCTGTTCTCGGAAAATTGAGCAAGCTGGATGGTATCGGCCTTTTTGTAGGCTTTGTGAAGGAGTTTACGTTGGTTTTGGCCAAAGCAAGATCCCAAAAAAATGATTATGGAAAAGGTGAGCAGTAGTTTTTTTATAATGGTATGTTATCCAGATGATGTTAGGTTGCGGCGACCTAACATCTGCATATTTTTTAATCACTCAAAGGCCATAAACGGCCGCGGAATAAAAATCCACTTCTCCCCTGCCTTAAAAAAAGCGGCCCGACTTTTCTCGATTTCCCCATTAGCATTCAGATAGTGGAAACCATACACCTTTTCTCCGTCCTGTAAATACTCCGCCATGGCTAAATAGCCTTCTTCCAGGTCATTCGTGCTGCCATCAAGCAATTCTTCTTTAGAGGCTACTTGAATTTCCAAACTCGCCCCTTCAGAAACTGGCTTCATGGCATCACCAGGCAACTGGCCAAGACCAGCAAAGCGCATTTCTGAGAACTCAAAAACCTTCTGAGCAGCTTCTGCTGTAAAAACAGCCTGACAATCTTCCAGCGTGGGAATGAAGCTGCGCATGTAGGTATGGTTTTCATCTGTCTTGAATTGCTCAACAATCTCAATAAGTGCAGCCTCATCACTTTGATCAGCAGTTTTGCAAGCCAGGCAACACGAAAAAATACCCACAATCAGAAATACGGAAAAAATTCTCAAATTCAGGAAAGGGAAAATTATCATATCAGAGGAGTAGGTTTTAGATTAAAAAAAGTTATCCTAACTCAAAGTACAATTTTTTTGTTAGGATAAGCCTAAAACTCAACCGCCAGCAAGCGATGCACACTCCTGAAGCCATTACCTTGAATAGCTCTGAGCGAACCCACATTATCTTTCTCACACGAACAAATTGGCCGACTTCCATCCTGAATGGCTATTTCTTTGGCTTTTCCTAACAAAAAAGTGCCATAGCCTTGTTTTCTATAAAAAGGCGAAACAATCATTCCTATATCTGCTACTACAGGGTTACTATCCACCTGCCCGTATGGGCTTTTTCTGACTTCACAAGTGCCGATAATGTCTTTTTCATTTCGGAAAATGAAGATCTCTTTTCGTTCAATCAGGTTTTGCACGTAGCCTTCCAGCCATTCCTTGGGAGCGCCAATACTGAGGTGGCAAAATTCGACGACGGCCTGCAGGTTTTGTGGGATAGCTGCCTTTAACACCCCTTTCTTTTCAGAGATCTTTGTGTTGATAAATTCTGTAAAAAAATAGGAGTCAACAGTAATCGATTGTTGAAAGTGGAGGGACGTTGATAAAAAAACCGGATTATTCGTCCCTACCATGGCTGTTTGGATGCCTTCCTGTTGAATAAATTTTTCGAAAATATTCGTCGCTTCATGTACCCATTGCGGTAAAACGAAGAACTGGATCAACCTGCCTTCTTGGTCTACGCAGGTGTAGCCAATCCTTTCCTCTTCCAGAGTGACAACCCATTGGAGGGCATTATTCATAAAGCTCTCCCACATGCCGTCTTGAGGTGCAGTGAGGGTTTTTCGCCATTCCTCTTTCAAGCTATCCAGGTCATTTGGAGAGGAGGTGTTTTTAAACTGTATTGGCTCTTTCATTACTTAATTGTTATTTACTTCCCAAAGCTTGGAAATTGTTTATCCGTTTTGGGAAAGCTCAACTGTTTCAATCCACTGCCGGCGTTTTTTATAAAAAAATGATTAAACAACCCACCTGACCTCATTGCCCGGGCGTTTGATGATCATAACTCAGTACTCTTTTCAGCCTCCAGGCTCCTTCTTCCAATATCCATACATGCGTAAACTTAGCCGTACTGGTCAGATACTTCGGCTTACCTTCTTCCTCTCCATAAAAGGCATGCTCTCCTTTCTGGATCGCTCCGTATAGTTGTCCATTGTTTTTCAACAGATGCACCTCCAGGCTGCTCTCATCCAGCTCGCGGGTAGGCTTGTAATTCATATGACATAAGCCGGCAATGCCCTTAATAAATATTTCTTTAGAGGTCATTAACCCGGATTGATCATGATAGAATTCCAGATCATCGCTCACCAATATTCTTAATTGGGCGGTATCGCATTGGTTAAAACCAAGGTCGAACAGCAGACTGTCTGCTTGCTTGAGCTGATGAAAAATTTCCAGTCTTTGATCATCATAGCCGGATAGGTTTTGACCTGAGGCTGAAGCAACGAAAAAAAGAAGAAAGATGCTTAGAAAAGAGATTGTTTTCATGATGTTAAGGTTCTAATATGTATTCCTATTCATTAACAAGGTAATCATTTCGATTAGGAAAGCATTAATTTCGAGTGAAAGCTTCTCCAGGTTCATCCACCAGCACGAACTCGTTTTTATCAATCCTAACTTTTGTACTTATCCCGGTTTTGACATTCCAGTAAAGAAACTCCTTCTCGGAATAGGGCGCCAGATAAACCTCCAATTTCCGGGGAAGCTCTATGGGCTGAATGTGAATCCGGCCATTGTGATTCCTGAAAACACGAAGGTAATAAGTGCCCTTTTCGAAGGTCATAGCTACAAATAGCTGCAACTCAAATTTTCCTTCATAAACATTAGGCATGGTATGTAGCACCTCAAAACCAAGGTATTCCCCCATAGAAGCAGTAATCTCCGTCCAGGCGCCTCCAAACCTGTTGCGTATCACCTCTATGGGTACATCCATAGAAAATTGGCCTTCCAGTGATTCAAAATCATCCTTATCAATCCGCTCAAAAATATAGGCCAGTTGTATATCGGTTCTTTTTTCACCCTTTTTTGAATCAGGTAATAAAAGCTGCCGAATCACTTTTTCATCCTGAGTCCTCAAGCGCAAATGACGATTGGTTTTTCCTTTGGATAAAACAAGGCTTCTTTCTCCCTTGCTATAAGTCCCCACCAGCTGACCCAAATCAACCTCATTCTCTATCAGTCCGGCACTAAGCGGCATTGGCACATCCCCACCCCAAATGAAGGCTTCCACCCGATTCATCAGATCCTCCTTGATCAGGAAGTGACTCATGTGGGTGTTACCTAAAAAGATCAGCACGATGTCCTCTTCTGCAAAGTTGTAAAAGCCCGTTACTACGCCTACCCAACTGTCGTAGCCACCATGTTCGATGAGCTTAGTGCCCCTCTGAGTCGAATAGACCTCCCAGCCGTAGGCGTACTGTTCTTTTTCCGGACTCAAAAGTTTCTTCCTGGAAGCCTCGGTTAAAATTGAGGTAGAATGAAATATGGTTTTATACCACTTATAAAGATCCGCTGTAGTCGATAAGAGGCCACCGGAGCCTTCCGGCTGAAGGTAGGCGGGTCTGCTCAATGGATCTTTGATAATAGATTCACTGCCTTCCGTCGACCAATCGGTGTATTGTACGACCTGGCCCTTTTCCCACTTTGGGAGCTTGAAGCCGGTGTTTTTTAAACCATTAGGCCGAAGGAGTTCTTCCACTAAAAATTGCTCATAAGCCTTTTTTGAAACAGCCTCCACAATTTTCTTCAGCAAATGGTAGCCAAAATTAATATACCGGTACCGCATGCCTGGCTCCGCCACCATTTTTTTGGACAGTATCATTTTTATATAAGCTTTTTCCGATAATTCTTTGTGCTGATCCCAATAATCATCTTCAAGCCCCGAGGTATGTGTGAGTAATTGATGAATGCTTATGGCCGACTTATCTGAAGGAATCCCCGGCAAGTATTTTGAAATTGGATCGTCGGTAGACAGCAGGCCTCTTTGTTCAAGCAGCAAAATCGCGGTGGCAGTGAATTGTTTGGTCAGCGAGCCCACCAGGTAGGCGGGGTCCGTCCCTTCAGCGAAAGGACGAATGCCATAATCCTTTTTTAAAAGAATCTCTTCCTTAGTGCCAATCAAAAGGCTCCCCGATAATCCAAACATTTCCAGCCGGCTAAAATAGTCGTCGATGCTGTTGACTGCATCGGTAAGATCAGCCTGAGCGTACACTGTGGGCTGGCTGAATATCCACATTCCTATTACCAGAAAAAAGAAGCTGAACAGACTAATCCTGCTTTGCTTTTGGGCATAGTGATGCCATGACATTGTGGTCAATGTCTGATGATTTACCTGATTCATTTTTTTTGAATTTTATTCGTTTTCTGAAATGATCTTTTTAATCCAACTCTTTGAAGAAGCTAACTTGGGGTCAATAGACAAGGCTTTTTGAAAAGCTTTTAAGGCTTTTTCTTTTTCTCCATTTTTGTAATAAGCCTCTCCCAGACTATCCCATGTGTTAGCCTTTAGGGGAAAAAGGCGGACATTCAACTCAAATAGATCGATGGCCTCACTTACAGCGTTTTGTTGTAGGAAAATATATCCAGCCCTGTTTAAGATATGGTCATCCGGGCCTTTGGGATCGGCATTTTTGATTAATTCATCAAAATTCTGTTCGATGTATTGAATCCCCTTTTCGTAATAGAGTTGGGTCATATTCCTCGCAATGGTAATTCGCAAAGGATATTTCTGTTCTGCTTCAATCTGATACACATCATCCATGAATGCCACGGCCTTGCCTTGTTCGTTGACGTACCATCCAAAGCTGATCTGGAAGGTCCCTCCTTTAGGAACACAAACCTGAACTGTACTCGCAACATTATTTTCATTCAGGTACATATCAACGTTAAATTCACGGATTAACTTCTTTTTAAAATCTCTCACATACGTATAGTGAATGCCTGCTCGCTGCGCCTGAGAAGAGATGCCGGCCAGTTCGTTAGCAGTGGTGGTTTCCGTAATGGTAAACTTCACGTTCATCAAGTCACGAAACTCTATTTGTCCGCATGCCCTGGCCCGACAGAAACGTTCGAAGCTGTCGTGGGCAGGTTCGTACAAGGAAAGAAATTTCTGTTGTTTTTGATCGCTCATCAGAAGTGGTCATTTCTTATTGGTTAAATAGTAAGTGTAACCACTTGAGAAATGGTGACAGCGGGGAAAATAAACATGAATCGTCCCGAATTTTTGAGGTGATTTATAAAATTTTGCCTTTCAATTATTTAGCTTTTGTTGTTCGTTGCCAGTTGCTCGTTGTCAGCGATTAAACGGACAACGAGCAACGGACAACTGATTGAATATCAAGGCTTAATTGAATAGCTAGTTTTTCTAAACCTTCTTTTAAAAAATAGGGGATGACTCCTGTTTATTTCAGCAGCTCAAGCAACCTTAGTTCCCTGGATCGTTCCAAGCCGGTTTCTATCTCGACGGGCCCATTTTTCTCTAACCAGCTCATGCAATCATCCAGTGTTTGGGTAAAGGGGGTGAATTGAAAGTCGGTTTGTACCAGCTTTTGGTTGCTGATCTGCATAAAACCTCTATCTTCCGATAAAGGCGCCCAGAGGGGTAGATCAGAAAAGGAGTACACCTCATTTTTTCTCAGAAAGGCTTCATCCGTCCAAATTAATTCTGTGGCGGAGTTAAAATGTTTTTTCGAAGCCTCGAGGAATTCGGTCCATAATAAAGGCTTTTCTCTGGGTCCTGCAAGGTTAAAAGTCCCGGCGAACTTATTCTCGGCAGCCAGGACCGCAAATCGCCCGACGTCCTTTACGTCAATAAACTGCAGCGGGTCCAGGCCTGATCCGGGTGCGATGATAGCCTCATCCCGATGGAGTTTTTTGCACCAGTAAAAGAGGTCCCGCGCATCATCTCGCCATCCCTTGATGGCCACCGGGCGTAATATGGTATGCCGCTGAGGAAATCGATCCTGCACCAGCCTCTCAGCTGCCACCTTCTCTTCGGAATAGCCCCACTCTTTTTTACCAGGAGGCAGTGAAACCACCTCAGATTCTTCATGCAGACCAACCTCCTGAAAATCATTGTATACAGCAATGCTGGAAATAAAAATATAATGATCGGTATGATCCTTCAGCGCTTCAGCCGCCCCATCCACTAATCGGGAATGCTCCGGCCAGACATCTATGACGACATCCCATTTTTCTTGTTTCAAGGACTCATAGGCCAGAGCCCCTTCCTCCCGATCGCCTTTGACCAACCGGAGATTGGGGAATAATTCAGGATTGGTGAGGCCACGATTAAAGAGGGTGACGGAATGATTGTTTTCAAGTGCGGCATTTACAATGGCAGGGCCCACAAACTTAGTCCCACCCAGGACCAGTATCTTCAAGGTTTTATCGGGATTAGCGCAGGAGAAAACAGAATGGGTGCTCATCAAAACAGCTGTGGCAGCTGTGTTTTTTATAAAGTCTCTACGTTTCATAAACTAAAAATTTAGTGGTCTGCATTAAAACTCAATATAAAACCATTCGTCTGGTCGAAAATCATAGCTGTTTTCAATGTATCCGCCTACCAAAGACAGGGCAGCACAGCCGGGAGTTCTCTTTTCCGGAAAATCCACGATCTTCTCTGGGTCGGCAGCAGTCATGAGGCCTAAAGCCAGTCTGGCATTAGTTGAAGAGACAGGAAGGAGTTTCTTGTGAATAATAATTTCCGTTTCTCCTGTATTCCCCATAGCCATGGTGTTGGCTACCCAGGATTGTTCCGTCAGATAGGCTTGCCTTTTGGAGACGGCAGCCTGATCCATGGCCGTGTCTCGCATGCCATAGGTAAAAGCCTCGTCTTCCGTTCGCCAAACCCCATGTTCATCCTTTTTGTAAATCAGCTTTCCCAGAGCTGCCGAGGCATGTAAAACGATGATTTGATCTTGGGAGCAAAGACAAAGACTGGCAACGTACAGTTCTGCTGATTGAATGGAAAGTTTGAGGTAATCGCCTGAGTTTTGGATGAATATCTTATTATCTCCATTATTCCCCAGCATTTTAAAATCAGTCAGGTCCGATTCGGAAATAATTCCGTCCGGCATTTCAAGAGCAGATTGGCTGTTAAGCAGTAAAGGCAATAACAGGAAGGGCAGGAAAAAACAGCTCGTGTTTTTCATTAGCAATAATTACAGATTCGGGTGACTAATATCTCTACCTTAAGATCGGGAAAATTAAGGGGATTTTATAGGGATCATATCAATTTTTCGTTCACCTTCATTTTCCATTTTGGGAATCCGTCTACAAGCTCAGAGCCGCTGTGCTCGTGATGGACCTTGCTGAAAACAAAATCCGAAGACTTTTCACTACTCAAAAAAGTCTTGCGGCCGTGATCTTTGATGAAGTTAATTTCTCGCTCCAGCAATTTGAACTTCTTTTCCAATGCCAAACCTCCTTTTTCTATACTCCAAATATAGGTGGCATGGGTATTGAGCAATTCCCAAATGAAGTGGTCCATTTCCTCTCCTTCCACATGGAATAAAAAGCCGAACTGAGGGCTCAAGGTAAACCTCAAGCCCGTCTTCTCGCTTTGTAATTTCCCTGACAGGTACAGGAGTTGTTTTCTGTTTCGGATGCCTTTTAGTTCAAGGATTTCTTTGAGTCTGTCTTGATTATTTCGACTATCTGCACCTCCCAGGTGTTCAACGTCTGAGTTTTCATAAAACTCTTCGGGCGAAAACAGGCTTTTATCAATCGCCACTATTTTCGGCTTAAAAACGGCATCTTCCAGCTTTAGTCTCTTCACATTTGTGATCAGGTCCTCGTTGATCCGGTCAATCTCCTTTGAGCGGCAGTAGACCTTTTTTTCTCCGACTTCATTTATATATACAAATCCTTTGACTTCAATTTTCCTGCCGCCCAGGGCTTTTGCAAAAAACGGCTTAACATGGTCAAATTCAGGAATGATGTGACTGTTTTCGAGAATGATCTTAATCGGCTCTTTTAGTCCTTTTACTTTTTTCTCCAGCTCAACATACCCCATTTTAAAGCGGGTTTTCATTAAGGAATATTTGAACAGGAAGTCAATTCTTTCCCCCAACTCGTCGGCAAACACTTCTGGGCCGGCATCGTGGAACAAATCGGGCTTTTTTGATTGAGTAGGCTCTGGTGCTTCGCAGATCGCATCGAAGGATTCCCGGCGATAGTAATTCATGACCTGCTCCAGCTCTTTCCATTTCAGCTTTTTGAACTGAATACTTTTGACGGGATATTTTGGCTGCTGGCTGAAAAAGTCGTCTTTTTCTTCCTCTGCACGGTAGTCGACGACCTCTACAAATAAGGCACCTTCTTTTTTATTGAAAGAAAGCATGTTTGCTTTCCAATAAATATTAACATGACGGCTAAAAGAAAAATCTGCTTTATCCGGAAAATTAGTGGAGCGCCATTCTATAAAATCACTGGGGTTATAGAATAGTCCCTGATTAGTTGCTTTGAGGAGGATAAACCGTTTTTCTGATTCCAATTTTCTGTAAAGCGTTTAATTGAAGTTTTTATCAATTTACAACTTTTTAGAAAAAAGAAGCACGATTACCGAACCATCTTAAGCACAAAGTACCCCATCATCCCAAACAATAAAACCAGAAAAATGGGCAAGGAATAAGCCCCTAATCCATTCTGGTTTCCAAGAGCGGTGTGGATCATAGAATAGTTGGCATAAGCAAAAAAACAGGTAATGAGGGCATTCATACTTCTAATCATCCGGGTGCTGTTTTTGTATTGCCATTCTGCATTCTCAGGGGTGATGGGCTTTGGATAGTTAAAAAGGTGAGGATATTTGTTCAGCCAAAATAAACCACCGTAGGTGAGGGCTCCGATGAAGGTCAGCCCCCATATTGTTGCTTTGCCACTATAGCCATTGGGCATTCCATTCGCATCGAAATGAGTGGGGATGGTATCCGGCAGTTGTCCGTAATAATAAAGTGGCAAGCCGATCAGCAGGATCACACTGACTTTTCCGACCATTTCCATGAAGCGGTCGAAGGAGTCCAGTTCTAATTGTATTTTGGGTCTGTCTTTTTTCATGACTAAAGAAGGATTCGATATAGCTAACAATTAAGTAAATTTTTCTAATAGGGGGATAAGATGCCTGGCCCGTACGGGCCAGGCATCTTATCCCCCTATTGAAATTTGTACATCGCAACATAAATTATTTTAACAGCTTTTCCCAAACTGCTTTCTTAAAAGATGCTCCGACAGGAATCTCAGTATCTTGAATACATAAACAATCTTTATCTATGCTTGAAACTTTGTTCGTGTTGACTACAAATGATTTGTGAACTTGCATAAAGTGATCAGGCAACTTTTCCAAAGAAGCTAAAACGGATTCTCTGGCAACTACTTTTTGATTATCCATAAAATAGGTGGCATAATTCCCATCTTTTTCAATGTAATTAATCTCATTTGTATGGATACGATAAGTCTTTGAGCCACTTTTTACAAATACAAAATGGTTTTCATTTTCAGTTGAAACACGACTGTTTTCTACCAGCACTTTACTTATTGCCCTGGTAAACCGGTCCAAACTAATGGGTTTTAAAAGATAATCCACTGCTTGTAGTTCATAACTTTCAACCGCATACTCGGAATAAGCTGTCGTGAAAATAATTTTTGTTTCTCCATCCAACATCTTCGACAGAGAAATACCGCTAATATGAGGCATATTTATATCCAGAAAGACTAAATCAATTTTTTCTTTTGTTAAAAACTCAAATGCTTTCAACCCATTCCTAAAGGTACCGACTAACTCGATTGTTTTGAAGTGGTTTAAATATCCTTTTAAGAGTTCGATCGCTCTTGGTTCATCGTCTACAATAATTGATTTCAAGTGGTTTCAATTTTTAATTTAACAATAAAGCGCTCTTTCCTAATAATTTCAAGACGGTGTTTATTGGGATATACAATATTCAAGCGCTCTTGAATTGAATTAATGCCTATTCCTGTACTATCATTTTTACTTAAGATTGGCAGGAGCTTATTTTCGACACAAAACCGAATGGAGTCGCTAGCTGAAACATCAAATACAATATTGATGGTTGAAACTAATTCAGGTTCGGTCCCATATTTAAAAGCATTTTCTACAAAAGGGATAAATAAGCCTGGCTCAATAAGTTGATTATTGAATGCTCCCTTTACTTCAAAATTCAGGATTACTTCATTTTCTTCAAACCTCAGTAATTGTAAATCACAATAGTTTTTTATGAAATCAATCTCCTTGGAAATGACTACTTTTTCTGACTTGGTTTCTTCAATTACATACCTTAAAAGTTGGGATAGGCCCTCGAATGAGGAGGCGAGTTTTGATGATTTTTCCTGATTAACGAGTGATAAGAGATTGTTAAGTGCATTAAATAGAAAATGTGGTTGAAGCTGGTTTCTAAGTAGGTTTAGTTCAGCCTGTTTAGCAGCCAAAGCATAATCCTTATGTTTTTGTTCGGAAATTATCCAAGCCTTTACCAATCCGTAAGAGGATGATATGGTAAAATAAAACAGTATAAACCCAATGGTTATTTGTTTAGGTATTAATAAATCAGAAAAAAAGCTTTTTTCTATGAGAATAAATACGAATATGGATGCTGTTAGGAGGCCAATAGATATGATAAAAACTTTTGTTCTGACAGCAGCATTTTTTAAAGTACTGATATTAAACAGGTTCGCATAAAATAGACCCGCAGATACAGCGATGCAAACTAATAATTGATAAATAAGCCTTTCATCTCTAACTGTACGGACCGTTTTAACATCATTCAGGATTTCGACTTCCTGTCCTTGAATAGAAAAACTACTGGTAATCACCCAGCCCGTAATTATCCAAAACAAAACATTCAATATATACTCAAACCACTTCACCATAGTAAAAATAGAGGTATTTGAACGTATTTAAAAAGTCGATGTGACGAAAATGCTTAATACTGGTACAAACACCTCACATTTTGTTTTCTAACAAATATCGCTGTCTTTATCACATCTATTTAAGGGTTTGAAACATTGAACATCATCATCAAGGTAAGCTGCTTAATATTGAAGTTGTTCTTGAATTGACTTAAAGTGAAAAATATGAAAGCAATAATTTCAATGTTCTTCGTTGCCTTGCTATTGACCTCTTGTAGCGCCGGGAAAAATCAAGAAAATTCAGAAAGCCAACTGAATATTTCGGAAATTGAGCCGGAAGTAGATGCTCTGGTCAAACAATATCAAGATCTGGATATTTTTTCGGGAGCCGTTTTAATTGCCGAACATGGTAAGCCCGTTTATCATAAAGCTTTTGGATTGGCAGATAGAGAAAAAAATATCAAAAACACCCTTCAAACAAAGTTTGATATTGGCTCAATGAATAAAACCTTCACTAAAGTGGTGATTCTACAGCTGATAGAGGAGGGCAAATTAAAGTTGGATGATCAACTAAGTGATTTACTGCCTACGTTTTCTCATGAGCTATATTCAAAAATAACTGTTGATCATTTAATCAACCACTCCTCAGGCTTTGGTGACTATCATATGTCTGAAGGCTTTTTTGAATTGCCTGTTGAAGAGAAGGATATTGAGTCGTTAGTAGAAAGAATAAGAAAAATGCCTTTGCTTTTTGAGGCTGGAACTGAGCGGGAGTACAGCAACTCCGGATATATACTGTTAGGAGCTATCATTGAAAAAATTACCGGAACATCCTACCATCAAAACGTGCAAGACAGGATTGTTACTCCTTTGGGATTGAACGATACCTACGTAACGGACAAATACAATGTGCCGGATCGAGCAATAGGATATTTCAAGACCATGAGAGGAGAGCTACAAGATAATATGGGATTTATAGAAGTCCCAAATCCAGATGGAGGTTTCCAATCAACCGCCTTGGATGTCATGAATTTCTACAGGGAGTTTCACTATGGGAATAAGCTTCTAAAAGAGGAGACTAAGATGAAAGATGAGCTTTTTCGTATGACCCGGGAGCATCTGAACACCGGAGGAGCTATACCACACGCAGGTGGATTCGAGGGCGCCAATACGGTTAACTACGAGATTTTAAGAGATGATATTACCATTACGGTCCTTGCCAATATGGACGAACCGGTGGCTGAGCAATTAGGTCTGGGCATATTAACCATTATCAGGGGCCAGGAACCAATAGAGCCCTCTCTTCCGGCAATACAGAATGTGTATTTAGCCTATACCGAAAAAGGGATTGATCATGTACATCAAAATTTCGAGCGCCTAACGGTTAATTTTCATCCCACGGACCCCAAGTCCCTAATTTTGAATCAAATCGGGTATGAATTCTTATTTAATGACCAGCTTGAGAAAGCCATTGAAATTTTCACGCTGAATACTGAATTATTCGGAAATGAGGACCCGAATGTGTGGGACAGTTTAGGAGAGGCCTATTTAGCAAAGGGAGATAAGGAGAATGCCGTGAAATATTATAAAAAAGCATTATCCATGGATCCTGAAATGCAGAGTGCGATTGAAGCATTGGATAAAATTAAGAAATCGGGTTTTTGATTGTTGGCTGGGGAGCAGGAAACGGGCCCGGCTATAAAACGTCCCATCAGTTTATCCTCACTGCAACCGGAGAAACCAGGATCCCTCAACGGTATGCCATTGATTTTCAGATTGTAGATGAGAAAGGCATTATACTCCCAACTCCGCTGCCCGATGTGTTAAGCAATGAGATGTTTTATGGTTATGGCCAAAATGTTTTTGCCGTTGCGGATGGGGTTGTTGTTAAGGTAAAGGACGGCATACCTGAAAATGTACCCCAAGCCAATGGAGCGATCATTACCGACTATGACATGGACGCTTCTACCGTTTCCGGAAACAATGTGGTATTGAAAGTTGGCGAAAATGAGTTTGTTCATTATGCCCATTTAATTCCGGGGAGTATCAAGGTACGAGAGGGAGACAGCATTAAAGCAGGAACGGTGATCGGGCTTTTGGGAAATTCGGGTAATTCTGTCGGCCCGCATTTACATTTCAATTTCACGGACGGAATCGAAGGGAATTATTCTAAGGGCCTTCCTTTTGTGTTTAATTCGTACAAAGATGAGAAAGGCCGGGAGCACACTAAGCAAATTCCTTTGCTTGGTGATATTGTGAGTTTTTATTAATTGAAGTAGTCACGATTTTCATTTTAACTCGTTCAACCATTTTTGTTCTATCTCAGATAGCTCCTTTACATTTGCAGAATATTCAGTGTTTGGGACGTACCAGTCCAAGGATTCATAATACTTTTGAATCTCTTCAGTTTTAAAAACATATCCTCTTCGTGCAAATGGATAGTTTCTTAGGATTCTGAATGATACATCATCTGCTGTAGCTGTCAGGAATCTAAAGTTATTAAGGTCAAACGGTAGTGATTGCTCTTTGTAATTAAAAGTTTGAATGTCATATGATGCAACATCTCGTTTCGAATAGATAGATAATTCACCTTTTGGTTTGAAGTTCAACTTTTTGAATATAATTGGTTTGTCATTAGTAAGAACTCGCATTGGGTTTGTTTTAATACCCTCATAAGGAAACCCGGTTCCCTCCATCAGCTTATTGGCTCCATTCCACCCGTCAAAACCGGTGAAAAAGCTTCGATTGATATTGAAATCACTGTAATCGCCCATGTCAATTATTAAAGTGAAATCATCAATCTGTTTATTTGCCCACCGATTAGCAGCAGTGAGTATATAATCAACACTGTAATTGGTTTCTACAGAACTGGCGAGTTTGAAGATATATTCATGTTTTATCTTATTCAGTCCTTTTTTAAAAGTAGCAATGAAATAGTTGACATAGTAAAAATCAGGGGCGTTTTCGTCAAAGTTTTCATCTACAAGCTCGTCTATTGCTTTTGATTTAATTACTCCATTTTTTACATAATTGCTATCAATTACAAGTGCAGTTTTGTAATGGAGATATTTGCCATTCATTAGTACAGTGAAGTCTCTAATGTAAGGGTGTTTTCCATCTTTTGGGTAACCATTAACATCTCCACTAGGGGAAGAAGCTTCAAATCCAACTATTATTTCTTTTGCATCCGTTGGATTATAAAAGTCATAATCAACAATTATTTTCACTTCGTTTTCATTAATCCTTATGATTTGCAATACTTCCTTTTTAACAGAAATATCCGTTTCGTTTATAGGTATTAATTGATTTCCAGAAGTGTAAAATGCCCCATCATTTGCAACAAGCTTAAAAGACAATATGATGAAAAATCCCAAAAGTGTTTTTTTCATTTTTCTATAGTTACCTATAAGGTCTCGAATAAGCGGTGTGGCCAGCTTTTGCCAGGCATGACCTTCATATACATTGTTTTGGGTCGTGTTGATTCATTTATTTGTGGTCAATTCATCATCATATAGAAGGATATCATTCCCATCGATGTCTCTGATTGCTTTTGTCGGCATTCCCCAAAATATGTCTTCCACATCAACTTTGTTATTTTTTATGCTGGATAAATATTCTTTCACTTCTCCTTTAGCGAGAGAAATAAATAGCCTGCCCTTGCCTGCTTTAGATTCGTTTTCATTTAATATGAGTTCAATTCCATTGAGATTTAATTGAGCAGCCACAATTTTTCCAGCCTCTTCGAATTTCCATTTTTCATAAAATCCGATGGATTGATAAAATTTAATTGCTTCGGCACAATTACTCACAAAAAACACAGGACGTACGTACCAATTTTCCTTTAAGTCCTCTATCGGGTCAATATCTGTTCGCTCCCATTCATAGTCATCAAAATCAGGATCATAGGCTATATCTGCATCGTCATACTCGATTACCTCATCAGGCACTTCTATACCTACCTTTCCTAATTTAAAAGCATCTAAAGCTTTCACTTTTATGTTTTCGAAGTCAATTGTAACCCCTTCCATGTTCCCCCCTTTCTCTAAACGCTTTAGCGCTTCTGTAACTGTAATGCTTTTACTTGTCATCATCTTCATTCTTTAACCTATTTTCAAGATAGTCATTTATTTCGCTTTTTCTGGCTTGCCTGGCTGATATAATCCTTAGCAAACCAGATCTAACTGTATAAACAACTGTTATGATGAACTTGATTACTTTTCCAACAGTTATGAACCTTCTTTCGTTCCCTCGAGTGTTGATGTACTGGATTCGATTAGGATCATCAAATACCTTTTTAGCATCTTCAAATGATAGCCCATGCTTCTCTTGATTAGTCTTGTTTTTTTTCTCATCCCATTCAAAAAGAGCCATCTGTTTTATTTTTGATTATGTTTTTGTCTCACATCGGACTCTACTGCATGTTAATGTTAAAGATTCCCAGACAGAATTCCAATGGTGGTTTGGGGCTTATCTTCACTCGATTTTCCTTTTAACCAATGGATACATAAGTAATAAATATTGCCATAGATAAAAGGTTAGTCACGAAAATGGTCTTATTGATCAACATTCTTGAATGCCTTTTTTCCAAATATACCTGATTGGTTTTTAATTCAATTAGAAATATTAGTATTAATGCACCACAAAGATATATCCATGATAAAAACCTAAAAGCTGCCTCATTATCAATAACTAACCCAATCCCCATCAGAAAGAAACGAAAGAAAAACACAAGCATTATGGTAACTGAAATACTATATAAAAAGCTGATCGAGAAGGATTTTAACAGATATCCTTGATCCGCTATTTTCCCCTTCGAAAACATTATGACTCCTACTAGAGTCCGCAAAAAACTTAGAATAATTAATGTTCCTTGCTCTGATATCTTTTGATCCTTTTCTTTATCAATAATCTGATCCAATTTGCATTCTAACCATAGCCTGTTCAATTGAACATTTGCTCTACTAAGATTTTTTCAATACCCCGATGGGTATTCTAATTTTTTGCCCAACAGATAGCTACCAAAAAAAACTGTGCATAGCCAGTTCCACCCTCAAATTTTTATTAGGAGTTACTTTAAAAGGCCCCCTTCCTAAACAAATCATACTCACCCGTACTTTCCTTTTCTTTACTCTTCCATTATCCAATACCTTCACCAATTGCCGGGCCTTCTTCCGAGGGACGGCCACAAAAGCACAGTCCTGCTTCAATTCGATCAGGTCGAGCTCATTGGGTTTTAAGTCGCCTTGTTTGAGGAACAACCCGGTAACGGTCGCATACCTGATGTGACGACTGAAGGAAGGTATAAACAGGTATGCTCTGTTAGCTCCCGTTTCATTGAATCAATGACTCTATTGTCTTTACCATTTCTTCCACCTGACTGATCATCGGTTTGATCTTCTCCTCTTTTACATCCTTGAAGTCTCGATAGTCGGCTTCTTGCCGAATGTTGAACAGGTTATTATATAATTGTCCATAAGCTTTTTCAAGCTTTCCACTACTAATCAAGGCCTTATTAAATCCGGTTTTGATCCCATTGTGAGTAGAGGCTTCGAAGTTATTAACCACCAAATAGGCAGAAGCGATATAAAAACACGAGTAATACAAACGATTGTCTACTGTATTCCAATGGTTGGTAGATGCCAATATTTTAGCTTCTTCCAATGATTCTTTGGACCTTTCTATTCGGTAGGCAGCTAATTCTTCTTTTGAATAACTCATAGTGCAGGAAGGATACTAACTGGGATTCCTTCTTCTTCAATATTTTTAAAGATCAGTGTTTGATCATATTTTTCCCATTCTGATTTTTCTTCAATGATGGAGGTGATGACTTCTCCTGTGGCTAATTCAATATCATAAAGAGCATTTCGAATCAATTCTTCCCTATCTGAGGTCAATTTTTCCTGAAGCAAAATCAAAAAATCCCAGTCTGAATCCGCATCAAAATCACCCCTTGCTCTCGAGCCAAATAAAATGACTTCAGCACTTTCGTCTATTTGCTGAATAGCAGATTTAACTCGATCTGGTATTTGTTCATTAATTTGATCCATTTTGCTTGTTTGATCTTTCTGAAAAATACACTTATTATTGATTTGATGCAATTATCTTCTTTTCACAATTTTTTCAAATGGGAGCGAACACCTTACTATCCGAAAAAAAGATACACATAGTCAGCTGTATCCTCAAATTTCTTATCAAGCAAGATTCACCCCCTATCCCGCATCAATCGTATATATGCCTCCACATTTTTAGCCTCTTCCAGATTGTAATCGTATCCAAGTGCGCGAGCGACTTCTACACCCATTTCGTGAAACAATTGGGTCATCAACAGCAAACTCTTCCAAATATTCATTAAGTCTGCATCGGGATAAGTCCGGAGGATGTCTTCCCACATAGAGGGATTGACAGATCGTTTTAAGAAACGATTACTTTTCCCAAGGTTAAGGTCGAAATCCTGAAGATTATCTTTGGCAACATTAGGATTGGTTCTGGAACCATTTAAAATGACAGCCCTTACTCTATCATCATTTTGGGCAACTGCAAGTATCAATGATATCATTTCCTCTTCTGTCCTCCTTTTTTCTCTCATTGCCTTTTACTTAGGTTCCTTCCAATTCAAATCATATTTACCCGCACCTTTCTTTTCTTTACTCTTCCATTATCCAATACCTTCACCAATTGCCGGGCCTTCTTCCGAGGGACGGCCACAAAAGCACAGTCCTGCTTTAATTCGATCAGGCCGAGCTCATTGGGTTTTAAGTCGCCCTGTTTGAGGAACAAACCGGCAATGTCACCCTTGGAAATTTTATCTTTCCGTCCGCCCGAAATAAAGAGGGTGGTCCAATTAGGTCTTGGCGGTGGTGTACTTGGATCTACCTCCATCAATTCTTCTACTTCGATAAAATCCGGCAGCGGTTCTTTTTGGTATTTTAAAACATAAGCGACGCCATCCGTCTGCATACGGGCGGTACGTCCATTACGGTGGATAAACTCTTCTTTCTTGATGGGCAGCTGATAATGGATGATAAAGTCCAGCTCAGGCACATCAATACCCCGGGCTGCCAGGTCGGTGGCCACCAGAAGGCGATGGGTACCGTTGCGAAACTGGATCAAGGCCCGCTCGCGTTCCTGCTGGTCGAGCCCGCCATAGAAACAAGCGTGATCAATCCCCTTTTTTTCCAGGAACTCGCTGACGAAAGAAATGGTGTCCTTAAAGTTGCAAAACAAAATACCGCGTCCCTTTCCCAAATGTCCGAGTAAATTGGCCAGCGTGTCGAGTTTGTCTTTCGTAGGAGATACCACTCCTTTGACAACCAGGCCCTGCAGGCCTTCGTCCAGAAAATCCAATTTTTCAGGATTGTTCAGACCCACGAAATCAGGGATGACGACCTTCTGAGTGGCAGAAGTGAGAATTTTCTTCTTCACAAAGGGAATGGCCTCCACAATTTCGGTCATTTCTTTTTCAAAGCCTGTTTCCAGTGATTTATCAAACTCATCCAATACCAGGGTTTTTACCTGATCAACCGATAGCGTTCCTCTTCGCATGTGATCAGCTACCCGGCCGGGCGTACCAATGAGGATGGCGGGAGGATGCTGCAGGTCGAGCTTATCCTTGTAAACAGCCCGGCCTCCGTACACGGCATTGATCTTGAAGCCACTGCCCATATCGCGGGCAACTTGCTCAATTTGTATGGCCAGCTCCCGGGAAGGTACCAGAATGAGCGCTTGTAACTGTTCCAATGCGCTATCCAGTTCAGAAAGGATTGGGAGGAGGAAAGCCAGGGTCTTCCCCGTTCCCGTGGGTGACAATAGTATTACCTCATCCCCGGTATAAATAGCCTGATGAGCTGCTTGTTGCATGGCATTGAGCTCGTCGATGCCTAACTTCCGAAGAATAGCTTTTTGATTTTTCTTTTTCTGTGACATTCGGCAAATGTAGGGTAAATGAATGTACGGGGCAAGCCTTTCATCGCCCCGTGGCCATCCCTAATTCAATCCTGGCAAGATTCTGTCCTGCAATGCTCGATAGGTTGATTTCGCGGGGCGCCCGTGATGATGCCAGCCGTTGAATACGACAATCAGGTCCTCCTCCGGCACGCCAAACAAAAACTGTCCGCCGTATCCGTTGCCGGCGAATATCTTCA
Source organism: Bacteroidia bacterium (assembly GCA_030430845.1). GTDB lineage: Bacteria > Bacteroidota > Bacteroidia > Chitinophagales > Saprospiraceae > JANQPA01. The sequence goes on from JAUIKE010000014.1 coordinate 18,986, forward strand.
TTTCGCCGTTCTCGTATTGCGGTACCCACCACTGATAACCGTAGCCTCTGACTTCGTTGAACCTGACAGAAGGCTTTAGCGATTGTGCGACCCACTCTTTTGAAACGATCTGCTGCCCTTCCCATTGGCCTTCGTTCATCATCAATTGGCCGATCTTGGCCAATCCGTATGTCGTGAGGTAAAGTCCGCCTTCTGTATCCACTTCTCCTTTGGGTGTAATCTTCCAGTAATAATCAATACCTAGTGGTCCGAACAGCTTTTCCTCGGCCCATTTGTCGATCCGCTTGCCGGTAGCTTCCCGCACGATTTTACCCAGCAGAACACTGGCTCCGCTATTGTACTCAAATTGTTCGCCTGGAATGGTGTCTGAAGGCTGGCTGAGCACAAATTGGATCCAGTCGTCGCTGAGTTCCATGAGGATACAGCTGTTGTGTGCTTCGTCATAGTTTTCCTCATCCCACTCAATACCGGAGCGCATGGTAAGCAGGTCTTCGAGTGTCATGCTCCTTCTCAGTTCATCATATTCGTTTACATTATAGTCGGCAAAATAAGGCATAGCCAGGACATCCACTCCGGGTATCAGCCCTTCATCCACCGCAATGCCAAAAAGTACCGAGGTGACACTTTTGGTGACCGACTGCATCGTGTGCAGGTCCGTGCCCTGATAATAGGGATGCCAGGCGGTATGGTCATAATTGTATTGAAAATTGGTGGTGTCGTATTGCACCATGACCGAGTCGTAATTTTGCTCATAGGTGTAATCGGCGACGATCTTATCATTGCGGATGAGCAGGAAGCGGTCGACAAGTCCGTAGGTGCCGTTGGATATTTCCCGATGGATGGAGTCGATCACTAGTGGGTCGATGCCTTCTGCTTCGGGGGTGGAGCTTTGCCAGTAAGTTTCCTGGGTGGCGCTGACTTCCTGACCTGAATTACTTTGGCAGGCTAGTTGTGCAAAAACGAGGAAAGAAAGGATAATGAGTTGAATTGGGTGTTTCATATTGATTTTTTTAAAGTTTTGATTCGTTTTTATAACACTGCTTCCAACACCCGCTGCGCATTCCCGCCTCCGATCTTATCGACTTCCTCCTGCGACAAGCCCTTTTCCTTCAGAGCCGTTTTCCAATCGTTGAATTCCTGGTAGTTGTTTATCACCGGCTTATAATTCGCATCCATATCGGTGCCCATGCCCACATGATCCACTCCGACCAGCTCAATCATTTTGAGTGTATGCTCTACAAACTCTTCCATCGAGTTCGAGAAGCCGGAGGGCCACATGCCGATCACCCCGCCGGTTTCTTTGATCATCTTGGCATGCTCGGGGGTAATGGCCCGGGCGGCCACCGGGCTGTTATTATTGGCTTTTAAAATACTGTGAGAAAGAATGATGGGTGCATCTGTTAGGTCCACCACATCTTTCACAGTTTTCTCCGAAGCATGCGCCACGTCGATCAACATACCTAAGGCGTTCATTTTTCTCACCACTTCTTTTCCCAGGTCCGACAAGCCATCGTGCTGCGACTCCCAGGTTTGCAGGTCGCCTAATTCATTCGGCACATAATGGACGAGCTGAATGGAGCGAATGCCCTGTTCATAGGCTTGATCGACCCGCTCGATGCGACCGCCGAGAAAGTCGCTGCCCTCGCAGGCGAGGTAGGCTTTGACGTGATCTCCCTGAGTCAGTTCGTCTGAACTCAAGGTAATTTTGGCTTCTGATCGGGATAGTAAATCTTTGAGGATTGCCATTTGGGCTTCAAAGACGGCCCAGCCCTCGTTGTCGGTAAAACTTCCCTTGGTCACCACCCCTTTATCGGTCAGCTCCAGCAGGGGCCAGTCGGATACCAGGGAGAAGAAGGCAGCCGTCATACCATTGGCTTTCATTTCTTTGACCCTTTCCAGAAAGGCCTGATCGCCGGGATAGTCGGCTTCGCCTTGACGGAAAAAGACGCCGGGGTGGATGTGGAGGTCAAAGGAAGATATCATTGTTTGGCTTTCGGAAGCGGGGCTTTTGGCTCTGCTGCAGCCCAGAAGGGTGCCTCCGAAGAGGATGGTGGAATGATAGAGGAATTGTTGTCTGTTCATTGTGTTTGTTTTTTAACCCAATTATCCCGTTGAAAAGGTGGTTGGATCAGCCTGAAGTCTGATGACCAGACATCGTAAACGATGTAGTCCAGTTTAATCTACTAAAAAGTCATAATTTTTTTCTAAATAATCCTCCGTCAGCTCTACCTCCTGATAAAAAGCATAATGATCTCTTCCTTCATACCAGCAGATTATTATTCGATTATAAGCCTTGGCCATTTCTTCTACCAGATGCCTGGGGATGACCGTTTCCTCAGCTCCATGAAGTACCAGGATGGGAACATCCATTTTGCTGAGCACCGGCCGGGCGCTAAAACCTCCTAGAGTGTTGAGGTTAGCCTCATTGGCAGCCGGGTGGGTGGTTTGCCGGTGAATGATCCTCAGCTCGTCATCATCGTCTACGTCTCTATTGGCAAAATAGTCATATTTGAATTGTTTTTGGAAGAGTTGCCGTCCTTCCTCAACATATTCGGCCAGCATTTTGGCAATTTCGCTCTGATCCTCGTCTTGTTTGACCGACTCCAGGACCGGGTCACCGTCGTAACTCCCACAAAGGATCAGGCTGGCATCCTCCCATCCATAACGGGCGATGGTACCTGAGTGGATGATCCCGCCCAGGGAATGGCCACAGAGGATAGGTGCCTGGAGGTCAAATTGCTTCAAGACCTGTTGATTCAAGTCGATCAAATCCTCGAAGACATAATCGGCTGTATCCAGTTTGGAGTCACCATGCCCTGGCAGGTCGTAGGATAAAGTGGTATGTCCTTTTTTTCGAAAAAAAGCTTTGACGCCTTTACCACAGGTATCGTTTTGGGTATTGCCGTGTAGAAAAACAAAGGGCCTTTTTTCAGGGTCGCCTTTTTGAAAATCAATGGCCAGGGATTTCGTTTGAAGGTTCATTCTGTTCTATTTGAATAAAGAAGCGTGTTTTGCTGAACAACTGACAATTCTTCTTCCGTTAAGTCAAGTTTGTTTTTTAGAATAGCGTGATACGCTTCAGTTGTATAAAGTGGATAATCCGTTCCGAAAATAATTTTTTCGACACCTAACTGATGGATATAAGCATTCAATTCTTCAAATTCTTTTTCGCTTAATTTCGGAACGCCATCACTATCCTTATCCAGTGCTACGGCGGATATGTCAAAAAAGAGTTGATGCCTGGAAGGAATGCGCTTTATTTCATATAAGTCCACAAAGGCATTCAACACTCTTTTCGTCTTTTCATTAAATCCTCCGGAGGTACCGAAATGCGCAATGCTGATTTTCAGGGCCGGTAAGTCATGCAAAATAGAGTCCACTAATAATTTCACATCGGGCTCTCCAAATTTGGGATGGGAGTTATCGAAATGAAGCAAAATCGGCAATTTTTTCTCAGCCGCCTGCTGGAATATGGGCTTAACTGCCGCCAAGTGAGAAGGCTCCGTTAAATAGACCTGCGAGGCATTAAAATGCAGCTTTAATCCGCTATCAGGGCTGCGTTCCGCGCATCTTTTTAATTCATCCAGTGCGTAATTTTTTAAAGGATCTATGGTAAAAAAAGGGCGGATACGGTCAGGATGCTTTTGGGAAGTCATCCATAAATAGTCATTCTCTTTTTTTATTCGTTCATATCGATCCGTTCCCTGATAAAAATCAGGGCTCCCATACACGTAGCCCATTCCTATCAGATCAATACGTTCTGCCTCGTGGCGTTCCAAAATAGTATCAATATCTGAATAAAAGGCCTCCGGTTTGGAAAAAGGAATACCTAATGCTTTCCAATCTGCGATCAGGTCCGGGCTCATCAGGTGGACATGGCTGTCGTAAGACATGAGCGTTCCGGAACCAGGTGTTACCTCCTTGGAAGGTAGGTTACACGAATGGAGGAAAATCAGGATTGCCAAAAATCCTTTAGTCGGTTTTGTAAAATAATTGCACATCTTCGACCATTTATGTGTATAAAAGCAACTCATTCAGCAGGAGTACAACAAGCTTCAACAGAACACAACAGCACTCCCCATTTTTATTGACTTTTCACAAGCTCTATGCAGCCGGATACAGGTAAATGATTCAATACCAAAGCGTTGGTGTTTTGCTGCTCCCGTTCCGTGATGTTCCGGAAGGTCCCACACCTGGTCGGATTCGATATCCAATGACAAGTCAAGTTCTAGCCATTTGGCCAATTCCTCTAACTCTGTTTTTAGTTTTACCGATGAACCAAGAAAACCTCCCGGCAGGGATTGTTCACTTTCCATAATGACGCGGTCAAATGCCGCTGGGACATATAGTCCATCAGCATCACTGTGGACGATCAAATGTTGGAAGTTCATCGGAGGCGATTCTTTAGCCGAAGAGAGCAGCCTGAACATCCTTCTTTTGGGTCGGGTGGAGATGTATTCTTTGTAGAAAGTTTCAATGACGGGGTCCTCACTGGCCTGTTCATCCCCAGGAAGGACCTTTTCATCCTGATACCACAAATGCGCGGCCAGTCTTCTCAGGTAATGCAAGCCAGTATATCCGTACAATTCGCAGCTCCAGATCTGAGATTCACTTAAATCATCAGGTTCCTTGTAATCTCCTTCAATATTATGTTTGTGAAGGATCCGGTCGACTTTCTCAAAATCAGCCTTAAATTGTTGATATCCCTCAGGATCGTTCTGCTTCAAATCAGCCAGCATACCTACTTCAAGAGCTAGTCCCATATCAAGCGTTATTTTTAACGACCTCTGCTTCTAAGAGTGCCAGCAACTCTTCTGGCGTATCCACCACATAGTCAGCATTGGCATTTTTTAAGGCCTCATGATCATTCAGTCCCCAGCTGACTCCCACTATCGGGATACCCACTTTACGGCAGGCATCCACATCGCGCACCTCATCGCCGATGTAGAGGAGTTGGTCTGGACGAAGGTCGTATCTTTTCATCAGTCGCTTCAAAACGCGGTGCTTTCTAAAAGCGGGGATGTTCGTGTAGGTATTTTCAAAAAAGTCCAATTTGTATTTTTCAATAATATGATCAACCGTCCTGCTGATATTAGAGGTCAGAATGAAAAGATGGGCTTTGCCGGAGAGTGCCTGTACTACTTCAGGGAGGCCCTCGTACAATTCCAGTTCGTCAATCTTAGGGATCAGCACCTTTTTTAAAGCTCGAATATAGCCGGGCAATTGGTACCACTTCAGTTGCAGGTCCTCCTTAATAATTCTCCGCATACCTTTCTGCCGGATATAGTCAGTATTGGTAATAGGTTGATACTTAAATCTAGGTGCTAACTCATTGACGCCTTCCAGGCCCAGCAGTAATGACTCGGCCAGAGTGCCGTCAAAATCAAAGATTATTGCTTTCATTCAATTCGGACTTTGCATTTTTTTTTGACGCACAGGCGCGGCCATTTGAGCTGGTCTGTGCAGATCATATAAGATTGTGCGGTTTAAAAATAGGAAAAACATGGTGGGTGGGGATAAAAAATGGATATAATTCACTCAAATGATGATGAAGGGGTTTCCCATTAACATTTTCCAATTTTCCTGGCTGATAGTCGAGTTTTTCCCGCTGTTAATAGAGTTGATCAAAACAAATTCTTAAGAGCGTGTTAATATAGTAGCACCATTGTAAGTTTTAAGGATAGATTTTCACTAATATCCTGAGAAAACCATAACAGTCTATGATACTAACCTTACTATTGAACGAGATCAAATCTCGTTTTCGGGCCAAGCTATGGCAGCGGGGCCTGGCGATTAATATTATCCTTTTCTTTGTGGCGGCCTATTTCATACTGGTTGCTGTCGGTTTGGGTATTCTGATGCCGAGAATCATGGAAGAAGCGCACCCCAACATGGCGGTTCTGAAGGCGATGAATCAATACGTTGGGTATTATCTGGTAGCTGATCTGTCGATACGTTTTTTCTTGCAGGCATTCCCACTAATGAGCATGCAGCCTTATTTGTTACTACCGATCAAGCGAAGTAAGTTGTATCATCTGCTACTGCTTCGGTCCATCCCGGATTTTTTCAACATACTGCCTTTATTCATCCTCGTGCCATTTGCCATTGTGCATGTTTTTCCCAATTACCCATCGGCAACTGCCTGGACCTGGCTGGCTCTTTTATTCTTATGCATCGGGGTCAATCACTTCCTGGCCTTTTACCTCAAGCGTTCTGTAACGGTTAAACCCTGGTTAACTTTTGCCGTCATTTTGTCAGTAGCAGCCTTGTACTTCATTGATTCGCAGGGCTGGGTGCCCTTATCGGATTCTTTTGCCCGGATGATTGATGCCGTGCTTTCTCAGCCGGCCTTTCTATTGGTACCGGTGGCCATTTTGGTGGGCGTTTACATGCTGATGTTTTCCCGATTGCGTAAATACGCTTATCTGGATGCCCTCGTTCCCAAAAAACAGCGCGAAGCCAGTACGCAGCATTTCCGCATCCTGGACCGCTTCGGCAAGATCGGCGATGTGATCCAGATGGACCTCAAGCTGATCTGGCGTAACAAACGCCCTCGGACCATGCTCACCATGGCGGTCTTTTTCGTGCTCTATCCCTTGATCTTTGATGGAGAGATCTTGCAGCAACTTGGGTTCATCATCTTTATCGGTGTATTGGTGATCGGCATGATGATGGTCAATTACGGGCAATTTATGTTGTCGTGGGAAAGCAGCTTTTTCGATCTGTTGATGGCCCGCAACTGGTCGATTCGGGATTATTACGAGGCGAAGTACTTCTTTTTTATGATCGCCAATGTGATCATGCTGCTGCTAACTGGTGTTTATGGGTTTTTGGACATCAATTTCCCCCTGATCTTTTTTGCGGTGGCCTTATTTAACATTGGTATTAATTCCATCCTGCTTATGTTTTTCTCCACCTTCAATACCAAGCGAATTGAGCCTAACAAAGGGGCTTTCTTTAATTATGAAGGGGTGAACGTCAATCAATTCGTCATGATTTTGCCCCTGTTGCTGATGCCCCTATTCATATACTGGCCCTTTGCCTGGATGGGGTACAAATGGTGGGGGATCGCCGCTATTGGATTAGTCGGCATAGTCGGCATTATGTTCCGCCCTATGCTGCTGGATTTTGTATCTACCCAGTTTTACAAACGCAAATACAAGATCGTATCGGGTTTTAGAGAAAAATAAACCCGGAATTAACCACCAGTTTAAATCAATCAAGTCAATTATCTAAAATAGAAATAACCACCATGATAACAGTTCATAACATCGTCAAAGCATACAAAGGACAAGTAGTATTAAACGTACCTCAGCTAACGATCAAACCAGGCGAAACTTTCGGCCTGGTGGGTAATAACGGAGCCGGCAAAACCACCCTTTTCAGTCTTTTACTCGACCTCATACAGGCAGATAAGGGAGAAATTACTTCTAAAGAAAAATCGGTTGCCCGATCCGAGCACTGGAAAGCCTATACAGGCGCTTATCTGGACGAAAACTTCCTGGTCGATTTTCTACTGCCCGAGGAATACTTCGAGTTTGTGGGCAAATTATACGGCCTCAATAAAGCTGATGTGAGCAAGCACCTGGATACTTTCGAAACGCTTTTTAACGGAGAAATACTAGGCCGCAAAAAATACATCCGTGATTTATCCAAGGGGAATCAGAAAAAGGTGGGTATTGCCGGCGCCTTGATGGGGCATCCGGAAGTGGTGATCCTGGACGAACCTTTCGCGAACCTGGACCCCAGTTCCCAGATCAAACTCCGTAAGATCATCCAGGAACTGCCCGATCATATGACCGTGCTTATCTCCAGCCACGACCTTAACCATGTCACGGAAGTGTGCGACCGCATCGTCGTATTGGAAAAAGGAGAAGTGATTCGGGATATCTTTACGGAAGAGAATACTTTGAAGGAGTTGGAAACTTATTTTACTGAGGAGGTTCAAACCGACTTATAAGAAATGGGGCGCTGCCCCATTTCTTATAGATACTCCCCTTTGTCAATATCAATAGCCTTCCACCCCATAGGCTTACATAGGTCAAGAATTTCTTTCTTGGGGAAATACTCCCCTTTTATGTAGAGCAATACGGAGTCGATCACCTCTTTGTCTCCGAGGGAAAAATCGATGGAATAGTATTCACTCTTGTAATTACCTAAAGCAGGGTTATTCCAGTCGATACCGTGGAATTTTTCAGACAAAACAGCGATCACATCATCTAAAGTACCCAAAGAAGGGAGGTCCGCATTGTTTTCCAGTTGTTTCATTGGTATCGGCCGATCCATCTTCAGAAGGAATATATCCCAGTTCATAGCTCATTAATTTAATACACGAGCAATATAAGCCATCCGAGCCTCAATTCTTAAACCTGATCCGAAAAGCCAGTCCGAAATCAAGAATCCATCCATTCTGGAAATCTTCTTCGAAGGGATATTCGAATAGTTTTTCCTGATCATCCGTTTTCAGGTCATACTTATTGATCAGGGTATGACCGAAGGCACCAAACACAACCAAATTGTTGCTGAGGTTCAGATCGAGGTAGGCCCTCAACATAAGCTCTTCTGTTCGGAGAAAAGAAGATTGCGGCACATTATGCAAACCGTAGGAATTAGTCATCCAGTTAAGAACCAGGCTAGTATACAGCTTTTGGGGCTTTAGAGCATATTCCATTCTGACCTCGGCCGGGAAGAAAGCATATAGATAGACCTTTTCAGATAATTGTACGTCCAATCCAAAAATAGGGAAAATAAGCGGGCCGAAAAGTTCTTCTCCATAATGCCCGCCCAGGGTGAATGAAACGCCGTTATCATTGGTATAGGTGGCCGCCGCCAGGAATCCCCACGACAGATCCCCAGAAGTCCATATATCGTAATCGGAACCTAGCTTAAGCCGGCTCATCATCAATAACCTCCAGGAGCTTTCCGGCCAAACCCGAATGTATCCGAGGCTGGCCACGTTTAAAAACAGCGGCTTTTGGTAAGAGCTTTCATTATCCAGGCTAATGGTGCGTCTCTCTCCGTTCCAACTCAATAAGAGACGGTCTTCTCCCGCCGTTTTAAACCCAAGGTTCAATGTACCGCTGAGTTCCCGGACGTGGAAAGGTTGGTCATCACTTTTATGTGAAGTAGGAATTTGAATAAAATCGAGCCGGGCGATATCGAAGAAGGATTGTGCCGCCAAAGAAAAGGAAAAGCATACAAACAGGCCCACAAAGACAGTAGTTCTTGTGTTTTTCATACGTGGGTGGGTTAAAGGTTCTTAATTCTTCTAAAGTTAGGCGATAAATCGTTCTCTTCAAATGACAAGGGTCATATTTCTGAGTGAAGTTGCGTACATCTGGTATTAGTGTCGCTGCGCCCAGACGGGCCGTATGGCTGCAGCTCAACAGGGCGTATTTTTTTAGCCTACGGTTGCACCGTAGGCTAGAAACTGTCACCGCTACGCGGTTTAAAAACGAAATATCAGCCGCAGAGCGGCGAGACCTTTTTAACCTAGGGTTTCCAAACCCTAGGTAAGCAAAAAAAAACGTAATAAAGCTGCAGCGCAGCGACACTAATACCATGTGTAAATAAGGGGCAGTTACTTCTTCTCTAAACGCACCTGAGTAGCAAACGATCCCTGCTTATCTTCCCTGACTTCAAAAAGCACCACATCCCCTTTTTTTATAGGGTCTTTCAAATGCTTTCGATGTACGTAGAACTCTTCCCGTGTTTCGGGAACGCGGATATAGCCGTAGCCTTTTTTTTCTATAAAAAACTGGACCACACCTTTTCGCATATTTTCTGTTTCGACCAGTGCCATAAATCATCCTTCATTATTACAGAATATTCTATTTTTGCGGAGCATAAGATTTTAGCTTAAACCTCTAAACTTTGTTCCCTGCATGAAATTTCCCAAGCCTATCCCCGTCAAAGAAATTGCTGAGCGCATCGATGCTCAGATCATTGGAGATGAGAAAGTATTGGCCACAGGCATCAATGAGATCCATCAGGTTCAGGAAGGAGACATCACCTTCGTGGATGTCAAAAAATACTTCGACAAATCTTTGAACTCCAAGGCCAGTATCATCATTTTAAACGAAAAAACAAAATGCCCGCCCGGCAAAACGCTTTTGTTGTGCGACCATCCTTTTGAAGCCTACAACAGCCTGGTGCTGGAGTTCCGGCCTCTTCGGCCACTCACCACCAACATCAGTCCGGATGCCCGGATCGCTGACACGGCTATTATTGAACCCAACGTCATTATCGGCCCTGATGTTAGCATTGGCGAACATTGCCACATCCAGGCAAATGTTACCATTGCTGAGCACACCATCATCAAGGATCATGTGACCATCCAGTCGGGCTCTGTGATCGGGACGGACGCATTTTACTTCAAAAAAACAGATGCCGGATATCAAAAGTGGCGTTCCGGAGGCCGGGTCATCATCGAAGATCATGTTGACATCGGAGCGGGTTGTACGATCAATAAGGGGGTATCAGGAGATACGATCATCGGGGAAGGCACAAAGATCGATGGTCAGGTACATATTGGCCATGATGTAGTGATTGGGAAACGTTGCCTTTTAGCCGCTCAGGTGGGCGTTAGTGGTAATACCGTTTTGGGGGATGATGTTGTTTTGTATGGCCAGGTGGGAATTGCTCAAAACCTCAAGATCGGCGATAAGGTTATCGTATCTGCAAAATCAGGTGTTTCTAAAGACCTGGAAGAAGGAAAGGTGTATTTTGGTTATCCTGCTACAGAAGCACGCTCAAAATTTAAAGAGCTGGCAGCATTGAGACATTTACCAGAGTTTTTTGCTAATTATTATAAGTAAATAAGGAGTGGGCTAGCCCACTCCTTATTTAAATTAGTAAAGGGGATCATCCTTTCGGCTGATCCCCTTTTTTCATTGTTTCTTAACTCGTTTGGTAGTAATGATCTTATTTTTATCCCCTATGATCTGTACCAGGTACATCCCTCGGGGTAGATCCCCGATTCGGTATAGTTTTTGATCTTCAATAGCCTCGAAAACCCTTAAAGTTCTTCCTACCATATTTATAATTACAATCTTTTTTACCTCTTCGCTATTGCTCAGTTGAATGTAATCGGTTGCGGGGTTGGGAAAAATTTGAATAAGGTCGGCCGTCGATTTTTGGGATAATAACTTATAGCGCTCATTAAAGCTGTTGGAGCTTTGTGAGTACAACATAACACTACCACAAAGAAGAAAAAGAAATAGTAAAGTTTGCTTCATATATATTGTGGTTTAATATGTACCTCGCGGTTTTGGTAAAATAAGGCATTATCATATTAAAAACAAGCAAATCTTTTCCTAATTAAAAAAAAATTAACAGTTCTAACACAATAAAATTGAAATGCCTCTCCATATTTTCAGGCAACTTTTTTAAGGTTAAAAAACCAAAGCGCTCTGAATGAATCGTTTATATACAAGTGGAACATATGGCGGCGCCATATGTTCCCACAATTATTCTTCTTCCGCCATTTTTTTAAAGTAGGCGACAAATTCATCGACGCTCATGCTTCCCTGATCGCCTTCTCCTTGCTTACGCACCGACACTTGTCCGGCCTCTACTTCCTTCTCTCCGATGATCAGCATCAGCGGAATTTTCTTCAATTCTGTATCGCGAATCTTTCTGCCGATGCTTTCAGTCCTGTCATCGATAAAGCCTCGAATGTCTTGTGCTGCCAGGGCCGTTTCCACCTCTTTGGCATAGTCCAGGAAGTTGTCGCTGATCGGCAAAATGGCATACTGCTCAGGTGTCAGCCACAGCGGAAACTTACCCGCCGTATGTTCGATCAGGATGCTCATGAAGCGTTCCATAGATCCAAATGGCGCCCGGTGGATCATCACTGGGCGGTGCGGCTGATTATCAGAGCCGGTATACTCCAACTCAAAGCGATCCGGCAGGTTGTAATCCACCTGAATGGTTCCCAGCTGCCAGCTGCGGCCCAGGGCATCCTTAACCATGAAGTCGAGCTTAGGGCCGTAAAAGGCCGCCTCACCTAGCTCAGTGACGGTTTTCAGACCGACCTCTTTTGTGGCTTCAATGATGGCCGATTCTGCTTTTTCCCAGTTTTCATCCGTACCAATATACTTTTCTGGCTTTTCCGGATCGCGCAGACTGATCTGGGCCGTGAAGTCTTCAAAACCTACTTTACTCAACACGGTTTTGGTTAGGTCCAGCACATTCAAAAACTCGTCCTTCAATTGCTCAGAAGTACAGAAAATGTGGGCATCATCCTGGGTAAAGCCGCGTACTCTCGACAAGCCGTGCAGCTCTCCGCTCTGCTCATAACGATACACTGTTCCGAACTCAGCCACTCTCATCGGTAACTCTTTATATGAGCGAGGGCGAACCGCGAAGATCTCACAGTGGTGCGGGCAGTTCATCGGCTTCAACAGAAACTCCTCTCCTTCTTTAGGCGTATGTATCGGCTGAAAACTGTCTTCACCATATTTTTCGTAGTGCCCGGAAGTCACGTACAGGTCTTTCTTACCAATGTGTGGTGTTGCTACCAGTTTGTATCCTCTCTTCTCCTGCTCTTCCTTCAAAAAGGCCATTAAGCGATCGCGAACGGCATTTCCTTTCGGCAACCAGATCGGCAGTCCCATCCCCACTCGCTCAGAGAACATGAACAGTTCTAATTCTGCTCCAAGTTTACGATGATCGCGCTTTTTGGCCTCCTCAAGCAAGTGCAGATACTCGTCGAGTTCTTTTTGCTTTGGGAAGGTGACGCCATAGATACGAGTGAGCTGCTGGCGAGTCTCATCGCCGCGCCAGTAGGCACCGGCCAGGCTCATCAGCTTGATGGCTTTGATCTTGCCGGTATCAGGAATATGAGGGCCTTTACAAAGATCCACGAACTTGCCTTGCTCGTAGAAGGTAATGGTGCCGTCTTCCAGTTCGCTGATCAGTTCCAGCTTGTACTCATCTCCTTTTCCTTCGAAATACTCCAGGGCCTCTTTTTTTGATACCTCCTTTCGAGTATATTCATTTTTCTGGCGGGCCAATTCGAGCATTTTCTTTTCGATCTTCGGCAGTTCATCTGAGGAGATCTGGCGGTCACCGGTATCGACATCATAGTAAAAACCATTATCAATGGCCGGGCCAATACCAAACTTAACACCAGGGTATAGCGCTTCCAATGCTTCTGCCATCAGGTGAGCAGAAGAGTGCCAAAACGTCATTTTCCCCGCCGTATCGTTCCACGTCAGCAATTGTACGGTAGCATCCTCGTTGATAGGGCGCGTGGCATCCCACACTTCACCGTTAACTTTTGCAGACAAAACGTTCTTCGCCAGGCCGTGACTGATCGACTTGGCAATCTCCAGTGCAGTAGTCCCTTTTTCGTACTGCCGCACATTTCCGTCAGGGAAAGTAATGTTGATCATTGTTTTAGCATTTATGTTTTATAACTCTACGCAGATTATTGCGAAATAGTTCTGTAAAACGAAGGAATATGGGGCTGTCTCATCCGCCTTGGTCGGATGAGACAGCCCCATATTCCTTCATTCCTCTAAAAAGGTTGCTAAATTAGTGTTTTTTATGGATTTACTAAAGGTAGGTAGCGTTACTTTTTATTAAAGGGAAAGAATTCAATTCAGATGCCTGACCATTTCCTTGTAAAAAAGAATTTTCCTGAATTCTCCTGGCTGTTTGTCATTCAATAATTTCAAATCCCCTCTGGCATCAATTAACTTGCCAAAGTTGTCTTCTGTAGCTATTGAATGGCTATTTCCTTTCCTGTTCCAAAGCCAGCTTATTTTGGAGATATAGATATTGGGCATAGTTCATCCATCCATCTTCTTGCACTACGGTCATTTCATAAGCCTTCTTAAAATGCTCGGTTGCTTTTTGCTGATTCCCTTCTTTCAGATAATATTCGCCAAATGCAAAGTGAGTTTGAAAATTATCCGGATACCTGCGCAGTCCTTCCTGGAGGATCTTCAGGGCCTCTCCTTTTTTATTTTCCACTGCGTACTTTCTCAAAGCATAGTAGTAAATATTAAATCGACCGGCCATGTCCCAGGCTTTTTCAATCAATTGATTGCCTTCTTTTTGCTTTCCCATAGACTGCAATATTTCTCCTTTCAATACTTTATAATTAAAAGCATAAGCCTTGCGATAATATTCATTTTCGATGGAATCAAGCAGGCTATGCGACAGCTCCAGGTATTCCAATGCTGCTTCTTTTTGGGAGGGATCCTTTTCCAGGGTACGAATGGCTAATTCCTGAAAGTCAATAGCTGTTTTATGCTCCTTTTTATTTAAGTCAAGCATCATATTCGTAAGGGCATCTGTACTGACCGTAAAAGAAACGGCTGTATTTTCCCAGCGCAATTGAATGTCAACGGATTCCGTACCGGGCTTTATGAATTCATAGCTCAGCCACTCCTGAAAGGGCATATCCTCTGTTTTCACGGGTATACGCAGCACATCATTGGCTTTATCATAGTTAAACGCACCCCAGCTTTTGCCCGATGAAAAGATCAGGGTCCATTCATTTTTGGCAACCAACACCAGGAAGCCGTAAGATCCGGCTTTTAATTCTTTCCCCTCGATTTTTACATTATGGCTAAATTCGATGGTGGTCCGTTCATTGGAGCCGGCCCTCCACGGATACTCTTTCCCGTCTACCACAAAGTCAAAAGGAACGATCCCGCCGAATATTTTCCGGCCATTTACTGAAGGGCTGTGATATTTTATGGTAATGTCACAATTCCCAATATTGGCGGATGTGGTACGGGATTGGCTGACGAGTGTTTTTCCTCCTACGTCCTGGCCCTTTGCATTGATGGTCATTAAGGATAAAAAAATGAGTGTGAGTAGTACTGAATTGATCTTCATAATAAATAGTTTTTTTATTCAGTCCAATCTTACACACTCTTATTTTAAAAGGCCATGAATCAGTTGAGCAAGTTGGTTCAATATGGTTCATGGCCTTTCGCTTAATTATTCTTTGCTCAGAAAGGACGCTGGGATGGGAAACTTACCACTCTCCATTTGCCAAAACATGGACATGATCCAATATCGCTCTCCGTCATAAAAGTAGTGATAGTTCGTAACGCCTCTTCCTTCTGCCGTTTTATCCTCCATCCAGAATTTGTAGGTACTAACCACATTGACCATGGTTCCGTATTTTTTCACATCGCTGGAGATCTCTTCTTCGTAAAAGCCTCGCTTATCCAGATAATCCAGTTTCTCGAGGTATTCGTCAAAATCAAACATCATCAAATTTGCTTTCCCTGCTTCCTCTGACCAATAGCTATAAATAAAGGAAGCCTTTGGATGAAATAAATTCCTGAATCGGTCAAAATCTCGTTTTTGGCCTATGGGTCCTGAAATACATTCATAATAAGCCTTCGTCAAATTTTCGATGGACCTTACATCTTTACTGTAATCTGCACTTTGAGCATGGAGTGACATGGCCAGCAAAGTGGCACAAAAGAGTAGAATCGGTTTCATAAACAACAGTTATTAAAGGTGAATAATCTGATTATGCTGATCTTTGATCTGGAAGTCTAGTACCTTACCTAATCCATGAAATTTAAAGCGCAGCCCGACAAAATCGCCCATCGTATCAGAATAGTGTTTGTTGTATACCTGAGTATCATTAATGAGCACACTGACTTCTTTATTCCTGATCTCAATCCCGAGCTTTGTGGGTTCCGTAAAATCAGTGCTGAAGGCTGACAGATCGTGCTCTTTCCCACTCAAATAGACATCGTTCAGGAGGAGGTTATCTTCGGAGCTGCAGCCTAGTTTGGAAAATGGGATGATCATAACACCGTCCGTTCCAATCAAATAAATACGTGTAGACTGGCAAACCGCCCATCGGTCATCATATTCGTATTGGACAGTTGCGGTCAAGGAGAGATTATCCCCGGAGATGTTACCAAGGTCATCGATGTAATGGAAGGAACTCACAATTGGTTTTTCGGAGGGTATTACTTCTTCCTTTATCTCAACCGGAACGCTAAGCTGAGCAGGAGGCTTTTGAAGGGGAATAAAATATTTGGGCACGGGCTCATATTCAACTAAGCCCAGCCATCCATTACTTTTAAGGAACAGGTCGTGCCTCTGAACTTCCTGCCCGTCCACCAACAATCTGGCCTTGAAGTATCCGGGAAAATAAT
This sequence comes from Bacteroidia bacterium, assembly GCA_030430845.1. Classification (GTDB taxonomy): domain Bacteria; phylum Bacteroidota; class Bacteroidia; order Chitinophagales; family Saprospiraceae; genus JANQPA01. The sequence continues at coordinate 35,128 of JAUIKE010000014.1, forward strand.
AGATGCCTGTAGCCTGCTGTTGCCCTTTTTTTATGGAAATCGTTTTGGTAGGATCCCAGGTCTGTTGGATCGTGAAGCTATCTACGCTCAAGCTTGCAGGGACTTCAAAATCAAACACAACCGAATTGGGATATTCTCTACTCAAGACTTTGCTGGAAAAAGAAAATTCGGAAGCATTAATGATTACATCCGGCCGCCTGTTTCCCAAAAAACTGATCACTATCAGTGCCAAGACAAAACCCACGGCTATATAAACCGATCTTGAGGGGCCTTTAATTTTCCTTTTCCGGCCTGTCTTTTTGCTTAATTTAAAGCTTCTCCAATTATCATATCCGACAAATTGGGTTAGGGAATCAAGCGTGGTAATGCTGGGAGAACCTTGATAACTGATCACGCCGAAGAATCGCTTCAGGGTCGTAATGCTCAAACGAACCTGTGTGGCCTCGAAGATCTTTTCCGACAATTCTTCAAACATCTTACTATGCCAGGTATCAGCCGTTCCCCATCCAAGGGCTTGCTCGATCTCTTTTCTCAATCGAATGATATCAGCTTCCGAATACTTTTCAGTCATCTATCAAATTTAGAAAAGATCAGGCAGCTGAACAAGCTTGAATCAGCTTGAACGAACTTGCTTCCAGCCTTGATTTTCAGCGGACTTATAAAGCTGCCGGCATTTCCAATCCATTCTCCACTGCAATCTGCTTCAAGGCTTCAATAATCGGAGTGCTCAAGTGAATCCCTTCTTTTCGCTGCTGCTCCCGCAGTTTGAACGCTCGCTCTCCGGGCATTCTCACTGGCGGTTCCCCGGCAGCCACCTCAGCCTTTTTACTTTGATCCACCAAATACTGGTTTTCCCGAAGGAAAGCTTCTTTACCTCCGAATGCAGCCGGATCAATAATTTGTAAAAAAACGGAAGACATCCAGTCATTGGGCTGATCAGCCCGGCCAAAACCGGCCAATGCACCTGTTAAAGCTTCAACAAGAAGGCCTAAGGCAAAACCTTTATAACCGGAATCCATGCCGCCTAAAGGCAAGATGGTGGCGGGAGGGTCCTGATAAAATTCGGAAGGATTAGCGATTGGCTTTCCTTTATGATCGAGTAACCAGGGGTGCGGAAGCTGTTCCCCTTTTTTATGAGCTTCACTGATTTTCCCACCCGCCGTAGCCGAGGTACTGACGTCAAAAATAATGGGATCTCCCATCGTCGGAATACCTGCCGCAATGGGATTGGGGCTGTATACGCCCGTCAAACCGCCATAAGGCGCTACGCGATTATACGCAGGATCCGAACAGGCCAATATCATCATCAGGCCTTTTTCAGTCGCCCGTTCCGGGTACGTAGCCAGGCAACCAATGTGATGGCTCTTTTGGATCGCCACTGTTACCACCGGATGTTGGGCCACTCTTTCCAGTGCCAGGTCAATCGCTTCATGCACCAGCCAGGCACCGGGCAACAATCGGCCGTTCCAGGTAATGGCAGCCCCGGTATCTCGAATGAGTTCGGGAGAGCCGCTTGTGGTCATTTTTCCCTGTTCCAGGGATTTTAGATAAGGGGATAATAAAGCCAGGCCGTGTGTGGTGTGGCCCATGAGGTCGGATTCAAGGAGGGTATGAGCTACCCGGCTAGCCATGGAAGTATTTAACCCCTTTTTGATTAATGCAGAAGTTGTAAAGCTTAGTAGATCTTTTGCTGAATAGCGGTCTGGTTCATTCATTGACCTTATCATTTAAGTTAGAATAACCTATTAATTTGGCCAGCAACATTTTTTATACTTTTTCCCTGAGCCACAATAACAAGGGTCATTTCTCCCTATTTTGTTTTTGTTTTTGTTTTTATTTTTCTTTTCCTGTATTTCTTTTTTTTCTGTAGTCTCAACAAAGAATTCTTGCATCCTATTGTAGTGGCTCTCCCAATCCCTCCTTTGTTGATGATATGATTTATTATACTCCTTCGTTGATAGGTCATTGTTTGACTCTAATTTCTCGATAGCTTCTTCAAGCTCAATAATCACATGGCCTTCCTTCCAGTTTCTATTTTTTTTATTTTTAAAATAACCTAAAAGTTCCTTTAATCTGGGCAGAACACTCCTAAATTGAGCGGCCCCCAATCCTGACACAAATGCATCCATCCATTTGAAGTCTGGATTTTTTAGAATATTGAGTATTTGATCCGCGTATTTTTCTTCTTCAGCAAAAAAGATGCAATCAAATAGAAATAAATAAGGATAATCACTTTCCTTTAGAGCCATTTCTTCAATTACATCCATATACCTCTTTACAGCCTTACCTCCTAACACTTCACAAGACTTTCCAACCAAATATCCTCCTTGCTCATTTAATATGTCCCAATCACTTTTAGTAGTCGTAACCAAACTGATGATCGGTTCAATGAGTGATTCGCTCATATGATGCTCCGCAACTATCCCGTACCATAAGGCAGCATTTGAATAGTTTCCGGTCCTGGCATCAACGACCACTTCCTCATTATAAGCATTGGACAAATAGAAAATGATCTTTTTTTCAATTTCTTCGTCCTTTTCGTGATTATACAAATACCTGATCGCGTCAAAAGGAATTCCATTCTGCTGGAAGCTTTCTAACTGTTCAAATGCTTGTTTTTTGGAATTAATCTCCATGCTAACTATTGTTGTCCTTTGATTTCAAGTAGTTCTCAGGCGTAAAAACGGCGATCTCAGATTTGTCATAATCTTTGACATGCCTGGTGATGATAGCTTCAACTCCGTCAATGGTCAATGCAGTGGAGTAATCACCCAATCGCTGCATTCACCACCGCCTGCGCCTCTTCCTGAATCGCCTTCAAGTGCGCTTCATCTTTAAAACTCTCGGCATAGATCTTGTAAATATTCTCCGTGCCGGAGGGGCGGGCTGCGAACCAACCATTAGCCGTGGTTACTTTCAAACCGCCAATGGCAGCGCCATTACCGGGAGCCTTGGTGAGAATAGCCTCGATTTTATCTCCAGCCAGCTCTGAAGAGGTAATTTGCTCTGGAGACAATTTCTTCAATTTATCTTTTTGCTCAGGCGTAGCGGGTGCGTCGATGCGGGCGTACACAGGCTCACCAAATTCCTCGGTAAAGCCTTTATAAATTTCACCTGGATCTTTTCCGGTTTGAGCAGTAATTTCTCCTGCCAGAAGAGCTGCGATGATACCGTCTTTGTCGGTCGACCAAACACTCCCCTCCCTATCCAAAAAGGAAGCGCCGGCACTTTCTTCTCCTCCGAAGCCTAAGGAACCATCGAAAAGCCCGTCTACAAACCATTTAAACCCAACCGGTACTTCCACCAGTTTACGGCCCAATTTATTGGCCACTCGATCGATCATTTGGCTGCTGACCAAGGTTTTTCCAATCCCCGTCTCCGCCTTCCAGTTTGGACGATGCGTAAATAGGTAATCTATGGCGACGGCCAGGTAATGATTCGGCGCCATCAAGCCGCTGCTGCGGGTGACGATGCCGTGGCGGTCATGGTCTGTATCACAGGCAAAAGCCACTTGAAAACGATCCTTTAGATGGATAAGCCGCTGCATGGCATAAGAAGAAGAAGGGTCCATACGGACCTTACCGTCCCAATCGAGCGACATGAAGCGAAAAGTATGATCTACTTCGGTGGATACAACCGTCAAATCGAGCTTATACTGGTCGGCGATGCGGCTCCAGTAATTCACGCCTGCGCCACCCAGTGGATCTACGCCCATTTGCACGCCTGCTGAGCGAATGGCTTCCATATCGATTACCTTGCCCAGGTCATTTACGTAGGCATCCAGATAATCGTACCGATGCGTCGTTGAAGCTTTTAAAGCCTGTTGCAAAGACATTCTTTTGACCGCCTTCAAGCCATCTTCCAAAATTTCATTGGCCTTTCCTTCAATCCAGGCGGTTACATTACTCTCGGCCGGACCGCCATTGGTCATGTTGTACTTAAACCCTCCATCAGCAGGTGGGTTGTGAGAGGGGGTAATGACAATGCCGTCTGCCAGTCCATTGGTACGCCCCTTATTATATTCGATAATGGCATGGCTAACGGCCGGCGTGGGCGTATAATCGTCATTAACTGCAATCATGGTTTCCACTCCATTTGCTGCCAGTACTTCCAATGCGGTTACCTGGGCAGGTTCCGAAAGTGCATGTGTGTCGATGCCCATAAAGACCGGGCCACTTATGCCTTCTTTTTCCCGGTACATACAAATCGCCTGGGTAGTCGCCAGGATATGCTGTTCATTAAAGGAGTAGTTGAAAGAAGAGCCTCGATGGCCGGAGGTACCGAAGGATACCCGCTGGGTTCTAACGGATGGATCCGGCTGAAGGGTAAAGTAAGCGGTGATCAAACGAGGGATATCGGTTAGTTGGTCTGGATTAGGAAGTTGTCCGGCTTGAGGGTGGAGACTCATGTTTTAGTGTTTTTTAAAAAAAATGGTGTAAGAATTAAAAATATTAATAAATCATCACCTTTAGAAGCATACATAAAGCAATTATAAATAAAATAAAAAGCAGTGACACTAATTTAAGTGGACTCAAACAGTGTAAATCTGTCCGAGTCTGTGTCCTTCCGTGTCAAAAAAGGCGTAGCCAATGCCCAGAGTTACTGGTGATGATTTATTAGTCTTCTAAACCTTTCCTTAAAAGTAATTTCCTCCTTTTGCTTGCCAAAATATTTGATGTTTAAGTTAAGGTTAAAGATCAGCATTCGGCCGGTTTTGATACAATTGATTGCTATCTTCAGCATTTTTCACGTAAAAACTAATCACATGAGTCGCATTTTCAAGCTTTTTGCCTGCTCGCTTTTTATCTCCACCTTATTTTTTTCCTGTAGCAATGAATCCTCTCAGGCCACGACGGAGGAACCTGTAGAAAAAGAGGAGGTGGCCTCCCCAGCACTACCCGAGCTGTTAAGCGATGCATTGGAAGCGCATGGCGGACTGAATAATTGGCAGTCCATGAAAACGATGATCTATACCGTAGAGCGAAATGAAAAACCAGAACAGCATCTTATAGACCTTGACTCCAGAAAAGTACTGCTGACGCATGAAGATTATCGCATAGGATTTGACGGCCAGGAAGTATGGGTATCACCCAACAAAGCTGCTTTTGGCAATAGTTCGGCCCGGTTTTACCATAACTTGCGCTTTTACTTCGTTTCCATGCCTTTTATTGTGGCCGACCCAGGGATCAATTATGAGGTGCTCCCACAGAAGGAATTACAAGGAAAAACCTATGATGCACTCCGCATCACCTATGATGATGGTATAGGCGACGCTCCTGAAGATGAATACATTCTTCATTTTGATCCGGAGACCAAGCAAATGGAATGGTTGCTTTATACGGTCACTTATTACACAGGAGAAGTGGCCAGTAAATACAATGCCCTTCATTATAGCGAATGGCAGGAAGTTAACGGACTCATGTTGCCTCAAAAAATGGTGGGCTATCGCTATGAAGATGGGAAAATTGGCGAGAAAAGATATGAGCGCCTGGTAAGTGATTTTCAGTTGATGACTTCCAAAAAAGACGCTGCCATTTTTGAAATGCCAGAGGAAGCGGAGATTGATTCTCTTATTGTAAACTAGTAGATAGAATAAAGTAACCACCTGAGGCGGTCAGAAAAGGTAGAAGGATGAATATAAATGGGATGCTGCCCAGCAATTTTTTTATTGAAGAAATGCTTCTTCCGTTCGTAGTCTGTATGGCCATGAACGGAATTTTTCATGCGTTTCCAAAGAGTTGGGGCTGTCTCATAACTCCTTTGTCGTTATGAGCAGCCCCATGTCATTTTTTTTAAGAGGTGTTTTTTAGAGAAAAACGAAGTTTTTCTCTAAAAAACACCCCTTAAAGAAATATTATTGGCTGGCGAATAAGGCTGAAAGACTTATGAGACAGCCTCAAAAGACGTATGCCAGTTTGGAAACTGGCACGAACAATTTCCAAACTTTTCTACCTCAAGCTTCTTGCCAGCGATCTCAAACTCTCAATATTATGCCCCGAAGTAAAGATATCAATATACGGCATCGCTATCTGCATGCCCTTCACCTCTGGCTTAAAGTCAGGATTACCGGCCAGAGGGTTGAGCCAGATCACACGGCCTGCCTTGGAGGATATCTTACGCATACTTTTTTCCAAAACATCGACTTCGCCCGTATCCCAACCATCACTCAGAATGATGACCGTCGTTCGGCGATTCAGCAAGCGGTTATATTGTTCAATGAATTGGTTGAGGGAAAAACCAATTCGCGTGCCGCCCGACCAGGTGTTGACTTCCTCGCTCAAGCGGGAAAGGGATTCCCTAAACTGATAACCTTTCAAAGCATGAGTAACTCGTTGCAAGGAAGTACTAAAAATAAAGGACTCTATCTTTTTATTGACATTCTGAAAGGTGTAGATAAACTGCAACAAAAACTGACTGTACAGATCCATCGACTTACTCACATCGCAGATGAGCACAATTTTATGCCTGTTTTTCTTGGGTTGGCGAAAACGGATATCCATTAGCTCTCCGCCCCTCCTCAAATTTTGGCGGACGGTATTTTTGAGATCCATCGTTTGGCTGCGATGCGTCTTTTGCCAGCGCCGATTGGCTTGCAGCGCCATGGTGCGGGCGATTTGTTGAAGCACTCGCCACAACTCGGACATTTCTTCAGGAGTAAAATCGGCAAAGTCTTTTTTCGAAATGGATTCGGAAGGGCTGTATGTAGCTGCATCAGTGATGTCTTCTTCTTTATTTCCGTATAGCCAATCTTTGATCTGCTGGATGGAAGGCTTTTGTGATTGGGCAGGCTTGGGCTTTTCTTCGGGATGGTCCAGCCGCTTGGAGTTGACTGCTTTTTCGAGTTCTTTCCAATATTTGTCATATAACTCTCCAAAGACTTCCTGCTGGCGGCGACTTCTACACAGGGTAGCAGCGAGGCTTTCCTTGAATGCTTCGGGCGTTTCGAAGGGAGCGATGCGATCCAGCGCTTCTAGCATCAGGCTGATCTCGGCCGGGCCGATGGTGAAGCCGTGTTGGCGGAGGTAGCGACAGAAGCCCAGCAGGTTGGAGCTGAGGTCGGTACGGCGTTGAATGATATCTTTTTTGGTTCCGTGTTCCATGTTACGGTAGGTTCGGTAAGATTTGTGGTCAGGTTGTTTATTGTAGATCTTTATTGAGGCACGCAAATTTCGCGAATTCCGCAGATGCTTTAATCAGTGGGGATCAGCCAAAATCAGCGTTTATCAGCGGCGGAAAAGATCTACAATCAGTACCATTATCTAAAATTTAGCAACCCCCTACCCCAATTTCGAAATAGCCCCCACCTTCTCAAACAACTCTGACAAGGAAGTGCTCACCTCGCGGATATCCGTCCAATCTTTGAGCACGATGCCAAGGGTAGATTCCACCAATTCTTTTTCCAGATGATCGATATGAAGCGCGGCCAGGGCCTGTGCCCAATCCAGCGTCTCGGCGATGCCCGGCACTTTTTCGAGGCGCATTTGGCGGACCTCCTGCATGAAGGTACAGATCTGCTCGGCTAGGCGCTCATCAATTTGGGGCGTCTTGGCTCGGACGATCTGTAGTTCTTTGTCAAAATCAGGATAGTCGATCCAAAGATACATGCAACGGCGGCGCAACGCTTCCGATAATTCCCGGACCCGGTTGCTGGTCACGATCACCTGAGGGATGTGAGTGGCCTTTATCGTTCCTATTTCGGGAATGGTGATTTGCCAGTCGGAAAGAACTTCCAGCAAGAAACTTTCAAACTCTTCATCGGCCCGGTCGATCTCATCGATCAGCAAGACAGGCGTTTTGTGATGGGTGATGGCTTGAAGCAGAGGTCTTTTCAGTAAAAATCGATCACTAAAAATATTTTTTTCCTTCTCCTCGACGGTTTTATCGGTATGTTCTTCGAGTTTGAGTTGGAGGAGTTGCTGCTGATAGTTCCATTCGTAGAGGGCATGAGTGGCGTCGAGGCCCTCGTAGCATTGCAGGCGAATGAGCTCGGTATTCAGGGCACTGGCCATGACCTTGGCGATCTCAGTTTTGCCTACACCGGCAGGCCCTTCGATCAGGAGGGGCTTTTTCAATTCCATGGCCAGGAAGACGGACATCACGATGGAGGCTTCGGTGATGTAGCCTTGTTGGGCCAGCATATCTCGTACTTTTTCCAGGGAAGGATGTGACAACATAATAAAAGTGTATAATTTTAATAGCGCCAGACAATAGAAATGTAGTATTGCTTAACTCAATTTTCCCTAATTAAGAAATTCAATAACCATTTCCACTGCCCGGCGCTATTTTATTTAAACCGCCGCACTAATCGCACGCCCCGCAAAAACGGAAGCCAGGTGCGTACGGTATTCTTCTGATGCAAAGTGATCGCTCATCACCATGGCACCATCCGCCGCATGGGCAGCAGCCGACTGAATCGTACCACTATCCAAGCTCTTACCTTTCAAGGCATTTTCCACTTTACTCGCTTTATAAGCAGCATCGCCCACCCCGGTCATAGCCACACTGGCATTGCTGCAGGTACCTCCACTTGAGGTAATCATTGCAGCACAGCCCACAATGGCAAAACGAGAAGCCGGTTGCATAAACTTCGCATAGGCAGATTTCGTTCTAGCAGCAGGAAGCGGAACTCTTATTTGCGTCAGGATTTCATCTTCTGCCAGAGCCGTTTCATAAAAGCCCGTAAAGAAGTCGGTAGCGGCTATTTGGCGTTCACCACCGGGGCCTTTGACTACGATGGTCGCATTAGAAGCAATCACAACGGCCGGCCAGTCGGCAGCAGGGTCGGCATGAGCTAAACTTCCACCTATGGTTCCTTTATTTCTCACCTGAGTATCGCCTATTAAGCCGGCTGCCTGTGGATACATTTCCAGTCCGCCCCCGAAGGCATCAGAATTGGCAATATCATCATGGGTAGCACCTCCACCAATGGCAATGTGGTTGCCTTCCTTGCGAATGTAGCGCAACTCTGAAATACTTCCGATGTCAATGAGCACTCCCGGTTGGTTTAAACGTAGCTTCATGGCGGGGATCAGGCTATGCCCCCCAGCCAACAGCTTGGCTGCATCACCATGCTGCTTTAACATGCCGATGGCTTCATCAACGGAGCCGGCACGTGTATATTGAAAATTTGCTGGTATCATGTTTTTTATTTTTATAATTATGGGATAGATGTTGCCGGCGGCTGCCGGCAACATCTATCCACAAAATATTATTGCATCGCTCTCCAAACACGTTCAGGCGTCAACGGCATTTCAATGTCCTTAATTCCGAACGGAGATAGTGCATCCATGACGGCATTTACTACCGCAGGGGTAGAACCAATCGCTCCGGCTTCACCGGCTCCTTTTACGCCGAGTGGATTATGCGGACAAGGTGTAACGGTACGATCTATTTCGAAAGAAGGCAGATCATCAGCTCTTGGCATGGTATAATCCATGTAAGAGCCATTGATCAACTGGCCGTCTTCATCATAAATGGCTCCTTCGAACATAGCCTGGCCGATACCCTGTGCCAAACCACCGTGGATCTGGCCGTCTACGATCATTGGATTGATCACGTTTCCGACGTCGTCCACTGCGATAAAGCGCTTCAGGCTCACCTTACCGGTATCTTTATCCACTTCTACGACGGCGATGTGCGCACCGAACGGATAGGTAAAGTTAGCAGGATCATAGAAGCTGGAAAAGTCCAAACCAGGCTCCAATCCGGCAGGATAATCATGCGGCACATAAGCTGTGAGGGCCACATCACCAAATCCAATGCTCTTATCAGTCCCCTTAACGGTGAATTTGCCTTCGGAAAACTCAATATCCCCTTCGGCAGCTTCCAGTTTGTGAGCAGCAATCTTCGTACCCTTTTCAATTATTTTTTCAATACTTTTAACAATTGCGCTACCTCCTACCGCTAATGAACGAGAACCATAGGTCCCCATACCAAAAGCAACAGACTCGGAATCACCGTGAACAATTTCAACATCGTCCAACGCAATACCCAACTTATCGGCTACTACCTGAGCGAAAGTCGTTTCATGGCCCTGACCGTGGGAGTGAGCTCCTGTGTACACACTTACCTTACCCGTAGGTTGTACGCGTACCTGACCGACTTCATACAAACCGGCTCTGGCTCCGAGTGCACCAACTACTGCGGATGGAGCAATACCACAGGCCTCAATATAAGTAGAGAATCCGATACCCAGCAATTTGCCGTTTTCACGGGCAGCAGCTTGTTCTTTTCTAAAATCTTCATAGCCGACCATTTCCAGAGCACGTTCCAACACTTTGTGGTAGTTTCCACTATCATACTGTAAGGCTACTTGAGTCATGTACCCCTCTTGCTCAACGCCATCAAAGGCAGGAATAAAGTTTTTCAATCGCAATTCTGCAGGATCCATCTTCATTTCAAGCGCTGCGGTATCCATCAGGCGTTCCAGCAGATAAGTCGCTTCCGGCCGGCCGGCTCCCCGATACGCATCTACGGGAGTGGTATGCGTAAATACACCGGTCACATCCACATTGATCTTAGGTGTCGTATACAAACCTTGCAACAAGGTTCCGTGCAACCAGGTAGGCACACAAGGCGCAAAGGTTGACAAGTAAGCCCCCAGATTAGCTAAGGTTTTTACTCTTAAACCGACCACATTTCCTTCGGCATCAAAACCCATTTCGGCTGTAGAGACGTGGTCGCGACCATGGGCATCGGTCATAAAGCTTTCGCTGCGTTCGGCCGTCCACTTCACCGGACGGTTGAGCTGCCTGGAAGCCCAGGTGACCAGCGCTTCTTCGGCATAATGGAAGATCTTACTTCCGAATCCCCCTCCTACATCAGGAGCCACTACTCTCACTCTGTGTTCGGGTATTCCCAAAACAAATGCTGACATCAACAGACGCGTCAGGTGTGGGTTTTGAGAAGTTGTATACAGCGTATGCTTATCGCCGGCCGATTCGTAATGGCCGATGGCTGCACGAGGCTCGATGGCGTTGGGAATCACTCTTTGGTTAATAAACTCGAGCTTAGTAATGTGATGCGCACTTTCCATGGCTGCATCAACTTCTTCTTTGGGGTTACCTAGCTCCCAATCGAAGCACATGTTTTTTGGTGCATCTGGATGAACCAGGGGAGCGCCGTCCTTAACAGCTTTAGCGGCATCGGCTACTGCATCCAGCTCTTCATAGTCGATGTCGACCAATTCGGCGGCATCCTTTGCAATTTCTTTGCTTTCGGCGATTACCATAGCTACATTATCTCCGACATGCTTCACCACATCAGCCACCAGCAATGGGTGGGGTGGTTCCTTCATGGTATCTCCGTTTTTAAAATTGACCTGCCAGCCGCAGGGTACGCCGTTCACGCCCGCTACATCTTTTCCTGTAAAAACAGCAACCACTCCATCCATCGCCTCTGCGGCAGAAGTGTCGATGCTTTTGATTTTGGCATGGGCATATGGGCTTCTGATGATATATGCATGGGTCATGCCAGGAAGCTTAATGTCGTCGGTGTATCTTCCTTTTCCGGTCAGGAAGCGTACATCTTCGACTCGCTTGACTGATTTGCCTATATAAGTCATATTATTTAGTTTCTTTTTTGTGATAAATGGCCAATGAGAGGGATTAAGGGTCGGCCGGCCGGCCGACCCTTAATCCCTCTCATCAAAAATCTTAAGCATTCATTTTGTCTGCAGCATACTTTATGGACTCCACGATATTATGGTATCCAGTGCAGCGGCAATAATTGCCTTCCAGGGCGTGCCTGATTTCTTGTTCGTTCGGATTGGGATTACGATCCAATAGGTCCGCAGCCAGCATGACCATACCTGGGGTACAGAACCCACACTGCAGACCGTGTTTTTCTTTAAAACCTTCCTGAATGGGATGTAGGTTGCCGTTCTGTGCCAGTCCTTCAATGGTAGTAACATTGGCGCCGTCTGCCTGGGCAGCCAGCATAGTACAAGATTTGACGGCTTTGCCGTCAACGAGAATGGTGCAGGCACCGCAGCTGCTGGTATCGCAGCCAATGTGCGTGCCGGTCAGTCCCAGTTTGTCACGCAGGTAGTAAGCCAGTAAGGTTCTGGAATCTACCTCATCACTATAGGACTTTCCATTAATGGTAAGATTGATTTTTACACTCATAAAATCGCCTGATTTGGGTGTTAGAAAGAATATTTTTATGCAATGAAGGCCCTGCCCTAGGTTGCTGGAACCGGTAGTGGCAAAGCCTGGTTTCATTCAAAGAAAAATTTTAGGTCGGATTATTTCCCACTTCCTCCTCCATAGCGCTAAAAAACTGTTTGGTAAGCGTATTGGCAACTCCACTCAGCACCCGCTGACCGGTTCTAGCCAACAGGCCCGACAACTTTGCTTTGCCATCAAAAGACATTTCCGTCTCTTCATCCGACAGAGGTTTGAGATGAATGTGGACGTCCGCACTGACGTTGCCGATCTTACTTTTCTGCTGAATATTCAGGGTAAAGCTTTCCGGTTCTTTTTTTTCCAAAACAGATAACTCGCCGGTAAAAGAACCTTTAACGGGACCCAACTTCACATCGGCTATCGCTTCGAATTGGTCGTCGCCTTTGCGTTCCAGGCGAGATACTCCGGGAGTAACCCGGGCAAGGGTGTCGGGGTCCATTAATTTTTCCCATAAGATAGCAGGAGTAGCCTTGAAGTTGTGTTGCCCCTTCAGTTTCATGCAGTTAAGTTTTTCGTTTTTAAAAGAATAGGAGGTGTGTTTCTAAAAGACCTCTAATTATATTGACTTTTCTGCTATTCTCAAAATAAAGTAGCATAAATAAAGGATAGACCAGGAATTTATGACAAAAAATTTCTTCCAGGATAAAGGGGCGGCCTTGTGGCCGCCCCTTTATCCTATTTTTCATATGTTTACCAAACATTTTCCGTTATGAAAAAAAATACGCTATTCGCTATACTCAGCTTGATCCTTTTCCAAAATGCTCTTTTTTCACAAAATGAATCGGACACGCTTTGGACCGAGCAGTTACAGGAAGTAGAAATATCCGCTTCTCGCATGGACGGGGCCGCCTCGAAAGTACCTGCGGCCCTGAGTATCATCAATCAAACTCAGATCCAGACAGCCCAGCCTCAACTTTCTCTTAACGAATCTCTGCCTTTTGTGCCGGGCTTATTTGCACTGAATCCCGACAATTTTGCCCAGGACCTTAGAGTATCCATCCGTGGATTTGGAGCTCGTGCAGCCTTTGGTATCCGTGGTATCAAAATTATGGTGGACGGACTCCCGGAAACCACACCTGACGGACAGTCGCAGGTCGACAACCTTGACCTCGGTATTCTTCAACAAATGGAAATCATCCGTGGGCCGGCTTCGGGGCTGTATGGCAATGCCTCCGGCGGCGTCATTAATGTCAAAACAGAAACACCGCCAGGAACCCTTTTTGCAGAAGCTCGCCTGCTAGCCGGCTCCTATGGCCTGCAACAGTATCAACTCAAAACCGGGCAACAAATAGGGGCTTTTAGCTATCTGCTCCATGGTTCTCATACTTCTTTGGATGGTTATCGGGAAAACAGCGGCGTTAAAAACACTTTGCTGAACGGCAAATTCAATTTTCGCCTAAATGAAGGTCACCAGTTCAGCCTGATCTTGAACCATGTGGATAGCCCTCAGGCGGACGACCCCGGAGGAATCAATCGCGCCGCCCTGGAGGCTGACAGAAGACAAGCCCGAGACGCGAATATTCAATACCAAGGAGGAGAGGAAGTCGTTCAGAGTAAAGTTGGCCTGGTTTATCAGGGACAGTTTTCCCCCAAACATTCACTTAATGCCCGCCTTTTTTACATCAATCGGGATTTCAACAATCGGCTGCCTTTCGGATTTGGGGGTATTGTTGGTATTCAACGCGCCTTTTACGGAGGAGGATTTACCTATCAATTTGAGCAGAACGGTGAAGTAACCAATTACCGCCTCCGGCTGGGGCTCGACTGGGAAGACCAATCTGATGATCGCATGCGTTTTATGAATCTCGATGGGCAGCAAGGAAATCTTACTTTTGATCAGCAAGAAAATTTCAGGAACCTTGGCTTATATCTCCTACAAGACCTTAGCTGGAACGACTGGACCTTCAAACTAGGTCTTCGCCTGGATGCAGCCCGTTTAGAAGCCCTGGACCGTTTCCTTTCCGACGGGGATGATTCCGGGAAAATCGAGTTAGACAACTTCAACCCTATCGCGGGAGTCTCTTATTACATTTCGGATGCTTTGAATGTCTACAGCAGTTTTTCTACCAGTTTCGAAACGCCAGCTTTGAGCGAATTATCCAATAATCCGGATGGCGGTGGTGGCTTTAATGAAGCCTTGGAACCCCAAAAGGCTCAAAATTATGAACTGGGCCTAAAAGGGCGGGCTGGAAATAAGCTTAAATACAGTCTGGCCTTTTTCTATCTGGACATTACCAATGAACTAATTCCCTTTGAGCTAGAGGACTTCCCGGGTCGAACTTTTTACCGCAATGCCGGCAGTTCTTCACGAAAAGGATTAGAACTGGAAAGTAATCTATTGATCACTTCCGGGCTGATCGCTCAATTAAGTTATACGTATTCTGATTTTCAGTATGAAGACTTTGAAACGGATAATGGTAATTTGGAAGGTAATGTTACGCCCGGAATTCCAAAGCATACGGCTGCTGCCGGCTTGAACTATCTCAGCCCAGGTGGCTTTTTTGCGTCTCTACAGGCGCGATTTGTAGGAGAGATGTATTTAAATGACAGTAATACGGAAACGGATGATGCCTATGCTTTGGTCAACTTGCGGGTTCGTCAATCTTTTGAGTTTTCGAATTGGACCTTGGAGCCGTTTTTTGGCTTAAATAATCTGTTCAATGCATTCTACAACAGCAATATTCGCATCAATGCTTTTGGTGGGCGGTATTTTGAGCCGGGAGCGGAGCGGAATGTGTATGTGGGGGTGAGGGTGAGGATTGGAAAATGATTATTGCCTATTGAGATTGGCACTAAGTTTTTGATTGAATTATTTATTGAAGATCTTCATTTTGGGCACGCAGATTTCGCCAATTCCGCAGATTCAAAAATTTGCGAAATTTACGGCATCTGCGTGCCAGAGAAAATCAACATTTCACTTCTTTCTACAATAAACACACCAATCAACATTTTTATATTTACCAAAAAGAAACCAACGATGAATAAAACCATCTTCTATATAGCAGGCATACTGATCTTTTTCATAACTGCCTGCGTCCAATCCCCTGATTTTTACACCTATGACTATCCAGCCTTTGCGCTTGATGAAGGCCCACATAACCCCAATGTAGACGACAACATCATCTTCAAGGGAGGCCGCGTTTTCACCTACAGCTACCAGATATTTGACAGCTTAGGTACGGAAGAAAAGATCATCACTACCTATAATTTTACTAAATACAATCCAGTTGACTGGAAGCGGGAAAAACTCCCTGTAGAAGATGTTCTGGTTTCGGAATATCCCATCGACAGCATCCGCATCAAGGTGTTTAACAATACCGGCAATTCCACCCAGGCCGACCAGCAGACCATGATCGTGTATGAATATTTTAACGAAAAAGGGACCATCGTACCCGAAACGGAAAGGACCGGACTTTTTGAAGATTCTACAAGCATAGCCTTAAACCCACCCAGGAATAGTGGTTTTGCACTCCTCCAATTTAGTCCCTATCCTGAAATAGAATTCCCGCTGTCTATTGGGAAGACGTGGAACAGTAGCCAGACAATTCCGATTGAGTGGGCGGAGCTGGTCCGTTTAGAGTTTGAGAACCCGGTGAATGTGTACTCAACATTCACAGTAAAAGAACAGACGACGTTGGATACCCCTCTGGGGATGCTGCCGGTTTGGGTCATTGAGGCTGTCGGAGAAAACCGTTTTCGCGACACCAAAACGATCCTTTACTTTAATGAAGCCTTTGGTTTTGTGAAGATGGAGTTTGACAATGTGGATGGTAGTAGGATAGTGATGAGTTTAGAGCGGCTATGAAAATGTGAGGCGACTGCCTCACACTTTCATAGCCGCTCTAAACTCGGTAGGAGAAAGCCCCGTATCCTTTTTAAAGACCCGGGAAAAATATTGAGGATCTTTAAATCCGGTATCATAGGCTATATTACTGACGGGTTCGTTGGTTTGGTGAAGCATTTGCCGTGCTTTTTCCAAACGAATGTGACGAATAAACTGGTTTGCAGAGTGCCCGGTCAAGGCTGTTAATTTCCTGTGCAACTGCGAATGACTCATGATCATTTTGTCACATAAGTCTTTTACTGAAAAATCGTAATTCGTTAGATTTTGTTCAACCACTTTTTTTACTTGGGTTACAAATTCCTGTTCCATAACTTCTTCATTTAGGGTTTTGTCCGTACCAGGGGTTGAAAAAATTCCATCCCCTAGGGATAAATAGTGTTTTCGTAGGTGTTTTCGAAGATCTAAGAGCTTTTCCATGCGTACCAGTAATTCCTGTCGGTTGAAGGGCTTGGGCAAATAGGCATCGGCACCCCGTTTCAAGCCTATAATTTTAGATTCGACATCTGCCTTGGCTGTCAGTAATATGATCGGAATATGACTGGTGCGTATGTCTGTTTTTAGTTGTTCGGTTAATTGAAAACCATCTTTTACCGGCATCATCACGTCGCTGATGATGATATCGGGTGTCAGTTCCAGGGCTTTTTCGATGCCCTCTTTTCCATCTTTAGCGACCTCAATCTGATAACTGTTCTCTAAGCAGGAAATCAGGTATTGCACCACGTCAGCATTGTCTTCCACTAAAAGAGCCAAAGGCAACTCCTTTTTATTGGCAACTGGAGTAGCTTTCTGAGAAACTGTGACAACAGGCGTACCGATTGTTGACAAGCTACTTCTTTCCAGAGGCAGGTCCATTACAGGGGCCTTGTTGGTAACAGGTAATTGTATCGTAAATTCCGTCCCCTTCTCTCCTGACGCAGGGTCAGGATTGCTTTTCACACGAATCTTCCCGCCGAGTACCTGCACCAGTGCTTTGGTCAGGGAAAGGCCTATGCCGGTTCCTTCCCTGACCTCCGAAGATGCCCATCGAAGGTGGTCGCCTTCCTTGGTAGTACCGTCATCCACCTGATAGAATCGGTCGAAGATGTTTTCGAGCTGATCCTGTGGAATGCCGACTCCGGTGTCTTTTACTTTAATCAAAAGGTCGAAGGTCGAAGGTCGAGGGTCGAAAGAAGGAGAAGAAATTAATGGGGTATTGACCTTATCAATTAAAAGGTAAACATTGCCACCTCTTTTGGTGAATTTAATCGCATTCGACATCAGGTTGGAGACTATCTGCTGCAGCTTTTCAGGGTCGTAATCCATAGTGCAATCATCCAGGCTGCTGATAAAATGTACCCGAATGTCCTTACTCTCGGCATAGGAATGGAAGGATTCCAGTAAGTATTTCAAGTAAGGGATTACATCCGCCTGGACCATGTTGATTTTCATGCTACCTGATTCCAGCTTGCGCAGATCGAGCATTTGGTTGACCAGGCTGAGCAGTTTTTGACTATTGCGCCGGATCATTCGGAGGCCTTCCTTAAACCACTTGTCCGGCTCCGCTTCGATCTGGTCGGCCATGCCGGAGATGACGGTCAGGGGCGTACGGAATTCGTGGGTGATGTTGGTGTAAAGCTGGGTTTTGACAGCATCCAGTTCTTTGAGTCTTCGGTTTTCAGCAGCAGTTAGTTCTCTTTTTAATAAATACCGATAGAGAAAATAACCAAATAATAAAATTAAAAATAAATAAATGGTCTTTGACCAGAGGTTCCAGTACCAGGGTGGAGTGATGGTGATGAACAAGAGCGCATCCTCTGTATTTTCTGTTCCGCTATGATTGGCCACCTTAACCCGAAAGGTGTATTTCCCGGGCGGCATATTGGTATAGTTCGCTCCTGACCGAATGGCTGTAGCCGTTTTCCAGTTTTCGTCGTAATTGTCTAATCGGTAGTTAAAAACAGCATCCTTTCCATAGGTAAAGTTAATGGCTGTAAAATCGAAAAAGAAGTCATTTTGCCAATAGGGCAGCTTTATTTTTTTTGTAAAAAGAATGGATTTTTCTAGTGGTGTTTCCCAATTAAGGGTATCTCCTGCGGTTCCTTTTATGGGGACCTTTTGATCGTTGATTAACAGATTGGTCAGGTATACACGAGGGGGGGTGAGGTTTATTCTGACGCTGTCCGGATGAAAGCTGAAAAGTCCTTTTGTAGTACCAAAGTAAAATTCTCTACTTTTACTAATGGAGGACCAAAAGAAATTAACGGTGATGTTATTATTTAACGGCCATTTAAAGCTTTGAAATTCATTGGTTTTATAATCATACCGACTAGGTCCCATCTGAGTAATCAACCATAAGTATCCGTTCTGATCTTCATGGAACAAACTAACATAGTTGCTTCGTAAGTTCGAATTTCCGGTATGTATTCTTTCGAAATAAATGGAATCAGATTCTAAAGCTTCCACAGGAATTTTACTTAGCCCGCCATTATTTCCATGCGATAACCATATATTACCCCGGCTATCTTCATATGGACATAAAACATTATTAGTACTCAAACTTTTTATATTATAGGGATCATGAAAAAAGTTTTCAAACTTTTCTTCGCTGGGGTCAAAACGGCTTAAGCCATTCCTGGTTCCTATCCAGATGGATCTATCTCTGGAATATTCTGCCATGTTATTGATGAAATGAAAACAAAGACTGTCGCGCTTACTCGGCTTGGCATAATACTTTTTCACCTCCCCCGTTTCAGGATGAAATCGAATTAGCGGACAAAGTTTATTGTATTTTTCGTTATTATTATAATCGGGAAATACTCCAGCTGTAATATGTGACTGATAGTAATGGAAGCCTTCAGCATCAACCAGTGGCAGTGGGTGCATAAACTCAGATAATTCAAACGGAAGTTTAGGTTTGTATTTATTAAATTGCCCTAACTGCTCGTCAAAATAAAACATGGTATAGTTACGCCAATCACAAATATAAATATGCCCTTTTTCATCTTTCAGTACAGGGCCTTCAAATTTTTGTAACCCTGAATTTTCTAATCGGATCGGATACTTTTTAGTAGTATTGGTTTCAAAATCCAGGTAATTAATATAGCCATCCTGGGTGTTGACCCAAAGGCCTTTTTCAGTTTCCAAAACCCCGGAAACATTATTACTGGAGAGATAGAACGAATCACCTGAACCAGTCAGGAAGTATTGATAATTGGGCAAATATGGATCGAAAATGTTGATCCCCTGATCCTGAGTACCTACCCATATCCTTCCTTCATCATCTTCCATTAAAGCAGTGATGTTATTGGAAGATAAACTATTTAATTGATCGGGATCCGATTGAAAATGAGTCAGTTTTTTAGTGTATATGTCGTATACATACAAGCCATCATGGCTAAACCATACACGTCCCTGACTGTCTAATAATACCCTTACATGTCTCGGATCTAAGGCTTTAGAAAAAATGGTCTCAAACATTTTTTTAGCTGGATCATACCTGATTAGATCACCATTACTTAGCAACCAAACTCCCTGTAAATGATCTTTTCCCAACAAGAATACATTGGTAAAATCATTCTTGTTCCTATTGGTCTCTGAAAAGGGGAACTCAGATGCTTGCTTTGTTTTTTCATTAAACACCCAAAGCTTGGAGTCCGTAACCGCCCAGGTGGTGCTATTTTCAAGCCCCAGGAAACGCCCCCAGTCTGTTTTCCCACCCCGACCACTTTTTGCAATACTATCGAGGACTGGATCATAAAATTTCATTTTATGAGTATTGCTTAAAGCATAAAGCTCAGTATTATACATTTCCAGCAAAAAAGTATCTCTGTAAATCATTTTCTCAGCCTTTGGATCATAAAGCGAGAACATCCCACCATTATAAATAATAACTAGATTGCTATCCAGGTCCTCATAAAGTGCAATGACCCAATTCGTAACTAACCCAAAAGAAGGATTTTCCTTTGCCTTGTACACCTTCATCTCACTGCCGTCATAGCGTACCAACCCCTCATTGGTCCCGATCCAGATAAATCCTTTGCTATCCTGAAGCAGAGCGTTAATCATATTTAAAGGCAGGTCGTCCAAAGTTGTTAGGTGCTGGAAGGAAAGGTTCGAAGGCTGGCCCTTGGCGTTCGGCTGCAGTATAAGCAGGCAGGTAATCAACAAAATAAAGAGTGAGCGCTTCATAGGGTTTGTTGTGAGATGGATAAATGAGTCAGTGCCTTTACTTCTGCATTCACATTGTTATTAAGTTAGCAAATTTTCGATTTCCTATCCTCTAATTTCGGGCATCCTTTCTTTGGCTGCAACGTGTACGCAATGTTTATCCATGCATTGACAGATTTATCCAAGTGTTTGGGATGTATGTCCAAATATTTTTACGTGATAGTGGGGATATTGGAAGTAATTGGACAGCAAGCTTCAGCTTGCCCGGAATGCGAGCTTTAGCTTGCATAATAGGAAAATCATTTTCGGCAACTATTTTTCCAAAAGCACTAAGAAAACAAACAGCTTGATCAGCTTTAAATTTTTGACTGCCGAATATGATTTGAACTTGAGCAAGCTAAAGCTTACTCTCCTGGCAAACTGAAGTTTGCTGTCCAATATCATAAAAAACCAAACCTGTTTTTAAAACACCTATTAAACCCATTTTTCTATGAAAAGGATTTTACTTACCGCCCTGCTGGCCATTTTTCTGGCCACCGGCACCATTGTCATTTTTAGTTGTGAACTGGTCGATATTGACATCGAAAAAAAGGCTGGAGCCAAAGCCCAGGGTCATCAGGATGTGGTCTACAAGCAGACCATCAATCCTGATGACCAAAGATAGTGAGAGCCTGAATGAGTCAGGCAAATATTTCATGTGCCCGGCATCTGTAGTGAGGTGCCGGGATTTTTGGTAATAAAGGGAGCGAGCAAACTCGCTCCCTTTTTATCTTTAAGGGTATTTTTTTGAGAAAAAAACTTCGTTTTTTTCTCAAAAAAATACCCTTAATAAATTATGCCGGAAGGCGAGCAAGCTCGCCATCATTTTCCGATTTGCATAACACGATTAATGATAAAATGTTGAATCTGTTCAACTTCTTTTTTTGTAAGCCGATCATCAAATTGGGGCATGCCGTTGGGTAATAGCATGCCGTTTAATACCACCTCTTCGAATGCCTGGTTGCCTACCATGATGCTGTAACCGAGGTCGGGCGCTACGCCGCCGCCCGTTTCCGCTACGACGTGGCAAGTGCCGCAGTATTGGTTGTAGAGCGTTTCTCCCATAGCAATTGAATTAGGATCAACTTCCCAGTCGGGATTGATTAAATCCCTGGCAAGGGCAATCGGTTTTTGTGGTAGTTCTGCATCCCCTCCAATTTTAAAAGTATAAAGCGTTCCGGGAAGCACTACATCGGTATGCTTGTTTTTCATACCATAACCTCCTCCCCAGCCGGTAATAACACTCAGATATTGCACCCCATCTACCAGATAGGTTATCGGTGGTGCCATGATGCCGGTGTAAAGCTCCGTTTCCCAGATCAATTCTCCTGATACAGCATTATAAGCCGTTAGTCTTCCATCCGCCGTTCCCTGGAAAATCAAGTTGGATGCAGTCGCTAATAATCCACCATTCCAGATATTGTTTTGTTCTACGGACCATACCTCTTTTTGATTCACTGGGTCCCAGGCGATGAGCTTTCCTTGTTTGGTCCCTTTTTCATCCACTATGGTGGGCTTGGATTCAAGACTGCCGATGGCCAGGTTCCAACCGACACCGGTACCGAAACCTTCTTCATTGTATTTCCAGGTAGAATCCTGACCGTAATTGGAAAATGTTTCTCTGGCAGGAATAAAAACATAGCCGAGTTCGGGATTGAAAGCCATGGGCTGCCAATTGTGAGCCCCATCATAATTGGGAGCGATATCTACATTAGCCTGGTCGTATCTGGCCCATTGGGTCTCTACTGGGCGGCCGGTTTTCAGATCCACGCTATCTGCCCAGTTGACGTAGGTGAATTTTTCGGCAGAAATCAATTCTCCGTTTGTTCTGTCCAGCACGTAAAAAAAGCCATTTTTGGGCGCTTGCATCAGTACTTTTCGCTGCTTCCCCTTGATTAGGAGATCGGCGAGAACAATATGTTGGGTAGCCGTAAAATCCCAGGAATCGCCCGGCGTAGTCTGGTAATGCCAGACCATTTCGCCGGTATCTGGATTGATGGCTAATATGGAGGATAAAAACAAATTGTCACCTCCGCCCGGACTTCTTTTAGTCCGATCCCAGGGAGAGCCGTTGCCGGTACCGACATACAGCAGATTCAATTCAGGGTCATAGGCCATGGCATCCCAGGCAGTTCCACCGCCGCCGTAGGTCCACCATTCCCCTGTCCAGGTATCGGCAGCCATTTCCATGACTTCATTTTCAAATGGCTCAGCCGGGTTGCCGGGAACGGTATAGAAGCGCCAGGCTTGCTCGCCGGTCTGGGCGTCATAGGCGCTGAAATAGCCTCTTACGCCAAATTCAGCACCTCCATTCCCAATAATGACTTTTCCATTCACCACCCGGGGTGCTCCGGTGATGGTGTAAGGTTTGGATTGATCAACCGTGAGCGTCTCCCATATTTTTTCACCAGTCTGGGCATCCAGGGCGATCAGACGACCGTCGAAGGCTCCGACGTATATTTTACCATCATAAAGGGCTACACCCCGGTTCACCACATCGCAGCAGCCTTTTTCTCCAAAACTTTTCGGCACGTCCGGATCAAATTGCCACAACAACTGATGAGTGCTTAGGTCTACTGCAAAGACTACGCTCCAGGGTCCCGTCAGGTACATAATTCCATCCTTTACAATTGGCGTGGCTTCGATGCCTCTTTTCATACCGAGATCCAGTTTCCAGTCGAGACCTAAGTTGTCAATATTAGAGGAGTCAATTTGTGTGAGGGGGCTGAAGCGGGTTTCAGCATAGTTAAGGCCGTGGAGTAGCCAGTTGCCGTCGGTGCCGTCGGCGGAGGTAAGGGTCCTGTCAGGGGGCATTTGGCAACTAAATATTCCGAGGCTGAGGAGAAAGAAGGTTATAATTTTGGCAGTATTCGATTTTATCATAGGTGTGAATATTTAATGGTGGTAAAAACCGTCATTAAATATATACTTAAAATCAAATTCGCACATTAAGTGTGAAATGTTTTTAGTGCCCGGCATTCCTTAATGAGATGCCGGTTTTTTTATTTCTCGTAAACAAACTAAAGTTTGTTTTCCTGGCAAGCTGAAGCTTGCTGTCCGGTAGCCTATCGGACAGCAAACTTTAGTTTGCCAGGACAGCAAGCTTCAGCTTGTGCTACATGTTTCGTCGATACTGCCCGCCTACCTCATACAAGGCATGCGTTATCTGTCCCAATGAAGCAACTTTGGTGACCTCTATCAAATACTCAAAGAGGTTCTTATTCTGAACAGCCGCTTCCTGAAGAGATTGTAAGCCTTCTTTAGCCGGTTCAGCTTTGGCCGTTTGAAGGTTGCGCAGCGTTTGGATCTGGTTTTCTTTTTCTTCCTGATCAGAGCGGATCACCTCTTCAGGCACGATCGTTGGCGATCCCTCTTTGTTGAGGAAGGTATTGACGCCGATGATCGGATACTCGCCGGTGTGCTTGAGGGTTTCGTAGTACAAGCTTTCTTCCTGGATCTTGCCACGCTGATACATGGTTTCCATGGCACCTAGCACCCCGCCTCTCTCCGTGATGCGGTCAAACTCACTCAATACGGCTTCCTCTACCAAGTCGGTCAGTTCTTCGATGATGAAAGCACCCTGGAGTGGATTTTCATTCTTGGTCATACCCAGCTCGTGGTTGATGATCATTTGGATGGCCACTGCTCGTCTTACACTTTCTTCCGTGGGCGTCGTAATGGCCTCGTCGTAGGCATTGGTATGAAGTGAATTACAGTTGTCATAAATGGCATACAGTGCCTGCAGCGTCGTCCGGATGTCATTAAAGGCGATCTCCTGCGCGTGCAATGAGCGGCCGGAAGTCTGAATGTGATACTTCAATTTTTGAGAGCGCTCGTTGGCATTGTACTTGTATTTCATGGCCTTCGCCCATATCCTCCTCGCCACCCGGCCGATCACAGCATATTCCGGATCGACGCCGTTAGAGAAGAAGAAGGACAAGTTCGGTGCAAAATCGTCGATATTCATACCTCTGGAGAGATAGTACTCCACAAAGGTGAACCCATTGGCCAATGTAAAGGCCAGCTGAGTGATCGGGTTCGCACCGGCTTCGGCAATATGATAACCGGAAATGGAGACGGAATAGAAGTTTTTCACCTTATTCCAGATAAAGTATTCCTGCACATCCCCCATCAGTTTCAGTGAGAATTCCGTAGAGAAAATGCAGGTATTCTGCGCCTGATCTTCTTTGAGAATATCCGCCTGGACCGTTCCCCTGACGGAAGAAAGCGCTTTGGCTTTTAGTTCATTGTAGATTTCTGCCTCCAATACCTGATCGCCTGTGACGCCTAACAGCAGCAAGCCAAGCCCGTCGTGGCCTTCCGGCAGTTCACCTTTGTAGGATGGACGAGGCAGGCCTTTATCCTCATACAGCTCTTTCAATTTGGCTTCTACTTGGCTCTCCAGGCCATGCTCTTTGATGTATTTCTCGCACTGCTGATCAATGGCGGCGTTCATAAAGAAAGCACAGATGGTGGCTGCCGGACCGTTAATGGTCATCGACACGGAGGTCTTTGGATCGCACAGATCAAAGCCGGAATAGAGTTTTTTAGCATCGTCCAGGCAGCAGACGCTTACACCGGAGTTGCCGATCTTCCCATAAATATCCGGACGGTAATCGGGATCTTCTCCATACAAGGTAACCGAGTCAAAGGCCGTAGATAAGCGGCTGGCCGGCATGCCTGCAGATAGATAATGGAAGCGACGATTGGTTCGCTCAGGGCCGCCTTCTCCGGCAAACATGCGTGTGGGATCTTCGCCCTTTCGCTTGAATGGAAACACCCCCGCTGTATACGGAAACTCGCCGGGTACATTCTCCTGCATCGACCAGCGGAGGACTTCTCCCCAGTCTTTGTATTTGGGTAAAATAACCCGTGGGATCTTCGTATGAGACAAGGTCTCGGTTTTGGTAGGCACCCGGATCTCTCTATTGCGCACTTTATACACAAACTCGTCTGCCTCATAAGCTGCTTTTTTCTCGTCCCATCCTTCGATGATCCGCTTTGACTGCCCATCTAGGTCCATTTCCAGTTCTTTGTAAAGCTTCTGGATGGACTCGTAGATCTTGATTTTATCTTCTACACTATTTTTATCCTGAAGGGTATTGATCGTTTCTTTTAAGGCAAACAGTTTTCGGGCAAGGGCCACTTGCTTTTCCACCCTTCGATCGTAGTTGCGATTATTCTCAGAAATTTCCGAGAGGTACCGGACTCTACTCGGAGGAATGATGTGAATTTTTTCACTCATGCCTTCAGTTAGTTCAAGTGCCGATCCAAGAGGAGCATCTGTTTTTTCCACTATGGTTTGGATGACCTTGCGATACAGGGTGTTCATGCCCGGGTCGTTAAACTGGGAGGCGATGGTCCCGAATACTGGCATCTCATCAGGTGATTGATCAAACAATTGATGGTTGCGCTGATATGTTTTTTTCACATCCCGCAGTGCATCCTGAGCTCCCCGCTTATCAAACTTATTAATCGCAATCACATCGGCAAAATCGAGCATATCGATCTTTTCAAGTTGGGTAGCGGCTCCGTATTCCGGCGTCATCACATAGAGCGACACATCGGAATGATCTACAATTTCGGTATCTGACTGTCCAATCCCTGAGGTTTCCAGGATAATCAGATCAAAGCCGGCTGCTTTGAGGATATCCAGGGCAGACTGCACGTGTTTGGACAAAGCCAGGTTGGACTGTCGGGTCGCCAGTGAGCGCATGTATACGCGAGGCGAGTAGACCGAATTCATGCGGATACGGTCGCCCAGCAGGGCCCCTCCTGTTTTACGCTTGGAAGGATCTACGGAAACGATGGCGATGGATTTGTCCTGGAAGTCGAACAGGAAGCGGCGTACCAATTCATCTACAAGGCTCGATTTCCCCGCTCCACCTGTACCGGTAATGCCCAAGACGGGGGTAGTTTTTGCAGCGTTTTTATGTTGGATCATATCCAGCCAGTCGGGATGAGCTTCGGGGCTATTTTCCACTGATGAGATCATCCGAGCGATAGCGACCGGATTTTTTTCTTTAAACTCTTGCAGTTCGCCGTTGAGCTTTTTTTCGATGATGGGAAAATCACATTCCTCCAGCACATTATTGATCATGCCCTGTAGACCCATTTGGCGACCGTCATCCGGAGAATAGATCCGGGTGATCCCATATTCGTGCAATTCTTCGATTTCTTGTGGTAGGATGGTGCCGCCGCCGCCGCCGAATATTTTGATATGGCCGGCCCCTTTCTCCTTGAGCAGGTCGTGCATGTATTTAAAAAACTCGATGTGCCCGCCCTGATAGGAGGTGATGGCAATCCCTTGAACATCTTCCTGGATAGCCGTATCTACGATTTCCTGAACGGAGCGGTTGTGCCCCAGGTGGATGATTTCGGCTCCGGAACTTTGCATGATCCGGCGCATGATATTGATGGCTGCGTCGTGGCCGTCAAAAAGAGAGGCGGCGGTCACGATTCTCACTTTATTTTTGGGTTGGTAGGGCGCTATTTTTTCCATAATAGGTATAGTGGTTTTATTAATGGTATAACAGGCAAAAGTACAAAAAGTTATTAATGGATAGGAGTTGGACGGCTGTCCAACTCCTATCCATTAATAACTTCAACCAACTCACTCAGCATCATCGCAGTTGCTCCCCACACCACCTTATCCATCAGGTTAAAATAAGGTACATCCTTGAGTTTATAGCCTTCCCTAATCACCAGGTCCTTTATTTTCAGATTATCGGGCCGGATCAATTCGCGGACGGGTACTTCCAGGATGTCGTGAACCTCATCTTCCTGTGGAACAAATTGAGGGGTAATTTCTGTGAAACCCACGAATGGATCTACCCTGAAGTTGCTAACGGGAATGTAAAGATCGGTCAGGGCGCCCAGCAACTGCACTGACCCCGCATCTACGCCCACTTCTTCTTCTGCCTCCCGCAGAGCCGTATTGGAAATATGCTGGTCTTCTTCTTCATATCGCCCACCGGGAAAGCTGATCTGGCCCCGATGGCGGTCATTCGGATTAGACGAGCCTCTTTCTATCAGGACAATGTGCCATTCGGATTGCTTGGGGTAAAGCAAAGCCAGTACGCCTGCCCGGTTGGCATTGGGAGGAGCGCTCAGGTGCTCGGCCCGAGCTGAGTGAGCAATCATTCTCAGCTGTGCTTCCCTACCAGGAAGTCCATTGGACAAGGTTTTTTCAATTTTTTTGATCAGATGTAAATCCTTCATATTCTGCTAACAAAGGATGATTGTGGATGGTTGAAAAAAAATGAGGGTGAGCCTGCGGCCCACCCTCATTTAAGAAATTCTGAGAACCTGCTTACTGAACAGGTTCATTAGATTTTTGTAAATAATTTTCCAGTGCCATGGTCATGGAAGGCGACTCAGGCGTAGGCGCTTTGATGTTGATCGTCAGGCCGCGCTCTTCGACTGCTTTGCTGGTACTGTTTCCGAATATGGCCATTCTCGTTTCATTTTGCTTGAAATCGGGAAAGTTCTCATACAAGGAAGTAATACCCAGCGGGCTAAAGAACACGAGTACATCATAAGTGACGTCACTCAGGTCGGAGAGATCGCTGCTGACGGTTTGGTACATCATGGCGTCTTGCCAGTCAAATTTATTGTCTTCCAGGAAAGCACAAACCTCTTTGGCGCCCAAATTAGAACAGGGGAGTAAGAATTTTTCTTTCTTGTTCTTTTTCAGTGCAGTGGCGAGGTCTTCGATTTTTCTTTTACCTACGAACACTTTTCTTTTCCGATAAACGATGAATTTTTGCAGGTAATTAGCTACTGCTTCTGTGAGGCAGAAATACTTAGTCTCCTGCGGCATTTTAATGCGCATTTCTTCGCAGATGCGGAAAAAGTGATCTACCGAATTTTTGCTGGTCAGGATAATAGCCGTGTACTCGTCCGGACGAATTCGTTGTTTACGGAATTCCTTCACCGATACGGGCTCCACGTGTATAAACGGGCGCCAGTCGATCTGTAATCCGTACTTTTCTTCCAATTCGTAATAAGGCGAGCGAGCAGGCTTTGGCTGTGAAACTAAAATCGTTTTTACTGTTTTGTAGGTTTCTTGTCCTTGTTCTTTCACTTTACCGGTTGCTGCCATTCAATAAAATTTTTTTTTGCGAAAACCTGGATCGATAAAACTTAAATTCCGCTTTGAGCGATTTTAAGAATTATGATTACAGGGGTTATTTCGATGGTGCAAATATACAACAAAAAGTGAAACTTATGAAATACAAGAAACTTACTTGCAATTGCCATGGCTCTGAAATACCGATAAACGTAAACCAAACCCAAGGCTAGCAGAAGGAAAAAAATGACGTTACGCAGGGCTGATTCCGGGCCGAATGCCAAGAACAGATTGAAAGGAACTAAAAGAAAACCAATAACGATTCCATAAATAATGATCAAAAAGTGATACCTGCTGATCTCTTTTTTCACCGGGAAAATAAAACTGACCAGGCTCAAAAGCAGGTGCTTGCCGAGAAACAAGCCAAAACTGGCAGCCAAACATAGTGCAAAAAGACCTAACTGATGATTGAGGGGACGAATACCATATACATCCAGGCAGAAATAGAGGAAAATCCCCAGATTCATCAAAAACATAACGTACAACAGCAAAAATGGCGATATCCCACGGCCTTCCTGATCCCGGTAAAGCTGATTCAGCGTATTGTTATTCACAAATGCACTAAAGGATTTGACGGCTATAGACCGAAGGATCGTCAACAAAAAGGCAACCATAGACAGGATAAACACTACCAAAATAAAGCGAAACAAAGAACTATCGCTTTGAGGTGAAACGGGCGTTCCCGCTGGAGGTAAAATCGTTTTTTTTCTCTTTCTCTTCGCTATCCCCGGATCGTGAATAATATCAAACGGATTGCCGGTTTCTTTAGCGATCGAATCAGGGGATTCTATAGCTTGCTCCTGCGACTCGGGCATATCCAGCCGGGGTACAATCTCAAAAGGATTACCCGACTGGGCCGTGGCAGTCCATGCCAGCAATAAGAGCAGGCCGGCCAGTCCATACTTTTTACAGATTTTTTGTAATTTCCTTTTCACCCCGTCAGTACTTTTCTGTTTGAAAGCAAATATACGAGAAAATAGTTTAGATGCTTTGTCATTCAAGTATAGGCATAAAGTAGATAACTTAAAACAACTTCATGTTGCCTTCAAACAAAGAGGCTAAAATTGCGTACCGTTCCTTAAACAACTTCGTTAATAAAATTCAAATTATGTTAGCAGGCTGTTAAGCAGGTTTCTGTTCAGGCTACAAAACAGTATTTTTATTCTTCTTATGAAAAACAGCATTATTCTTCTCGTCTTCGTCGCAGGCGTTCTTTCGGTTGTCGGCACGCTGGCCATCCAGACCTACTGGGTGTTCAGCACCTGGGATATTAATGACAAGGAGTTTAAGCAAAAGGCACACTTTGCACTCAATAATGTGGCCGGGGGAATCGCCGAGTTTAAAGATATCACCCTGCCGTCACACAATGTGGTGACCCAACCAACCTCTAATTATTTCATCGTCAATATTGAAGCAGAGATCGACTCCAATATATTAGAGTTTTTTCTCCGCCGGGAGTTTGAACGTTCCAACTTAAACATAGACTTTGAGTATGCCATTTTTGACTGCAATACGGATCAGATGGTATACGGCGATTTTCTGAAGTATTCGCCCGGAGAAAAAATCAATGTCTCGCTCGGAGACTTGCCTCCGCACGAGGGGCTCAATTATTATTTTGGGGTCAAATTCCCCACACTCCCAGGATATTTACTGGGGAAAATGCAGTTATCGCTATTTTTTTCTGGTATTCTTCTATTGACCATTCTCTTTTTCACATACGCTATGTTTGTCATTCTGAGGCAAAAACGATTATCAGACTTACAGAAGGATTTTATAAATAATATGACTCATGAATTCAAAACACCGCTTTCCACCATTAAAATATCGGCGGATGTATTCCTGAGCAGTCCGGAGGTCCAATCGAATCCGCGCCTACAGCAATATGCCCAGATCATAAAAGATCAAAACCAACGCCTCAACAATCAGGTAGAAAAGGTGTTGCAACTGGCCAAAGTAGAAAAAGGGGTGCACCTAAAAAAAGGGGAAATCCAGTTGGACAAAATCATTCAGTCCGTAGTAGAGGCGGCCAGAATCATGGTGGAAGAAAAAGGCGGGAGCCTCTCTTTAAATTTACCCGACCACCCCATATGGATCAATGCGGATAAACTCCATCTTAGTAATATCATATTTAGTTTGATCGACAATGCGGTTAAATACTCCAAAGAATGCCCCACTGTGAGTATATCCGTAAAAAAAGAAGACCGAAAATGTATTTGCCTGAGTATCCGGGACAAAGGCATCGGAATACCCAAGGAGTATCAAAGCCGGATCTTTGAAAAGTTTTTCAGAATTCCTACCGGCAATGTCCATAATGTAAAAGGCTTTGGACTGGGGCTGTTTTATGTAAAAAAAATATGTGATGCGCATGGCTGGAAACTCAAATTAGAGAGTGAAGAAGGAAAAGGTACCGGTATACATATCAGAATGGATCTGGCTAACCCATCGTAATATCTCAGGATTTGTATCGTTTGAATAGTACAAGGAGGGAATCGGCGGCCGGAGACCGCCGATTCCCTCCCCAGAATTGATCAAAATTATAATACCATGAAAGCAAAAATACTCTATGTAGAGGATGATGAAAGCCTGAGCTTTGTCACACGAGATAATCTCCAGTTGCAAGGTTACGACATTGTGTGTTGCAGTGACGGCAAAGCAGCCTTAAAGGCCATTCAGGATCAAGACTTTGATCTTTGCATCCTGGATGTGATGCTGCCGGAGATTGACGGATTCACCGTAGCGAAGGAGATTCGAAGAAAAAACCAGCACGTTCCCATCATATTTCTGACGGCCAAGTCCTTGAAAGAAGATAAGATCCACGGTTTGAAATTAGGAGGCGATGACTACATTACAAAGCCCTTTAGCATTGAAGAACTTTTATTGAAGGTCGAGATCTTTCTGAGGCGGAGTAAAATATCCACCCCTGTAAATCATACCGTATTTGATCTGGGTAAGTATCGTTTTGACTTTCACAATTTATCGCTCCATTCGAATGGCCAGCAGCAAAGGTTGACTCAGAGAGAAGCCGAATTGCTAAAAATGTTAGTCGAAAACAAAAACCAGGTTTTAAAAAGGGAAGACATTCTCGAAAAATTATGGGGAAAAAACGATTATTTCCTCGGCAGAAGTCTCGATGTTTTTATCTCCCGCCTGAGAAAATACCTCAAGGGAGACCCAAAAATCAAGATCGAAAACATCCACGGCGTCGGATTTCGCCTTCAAGTAGTTAAAGAATCCTCTCCAACACCTTAGTTCATACAGAAATTTTTGATTTTAAGACACAAACAAATTACTTTTGCATCGATTTTTTTAAAATTTAATACCTTTGCGCAGCAAAATTAGATTTTAAATGCTTTAGAGGCTGTCTCAAAAGACTAAACGGCCTTTTTCGCCAGCTAATATTATTCCTCTGGGAGGTGCTTTTTAAAGAAAAACTGCGTTTTTCTTTAAAAAGCACCTCCCAAAAAGAAAATTTTGGCGGCGAATCCGCCTCATGCGGATGAGACGCCCTCTAAAGTTGAGTAGAAGAAAAAGATTAAGAACTTAAATTGAAGGAGCATGTCACTCATCAGTAAAATTAGGAATAACTCCTGGATCCTCGTTGTGATGATCGCCTTAGGTCTTGGAGGGTTCATTTTAATGGATATGACCGCTGGGCAGCAAAGTATCTTCGGCGGATCTCAAACAACCCTTGGCAGTGTCAACGGAAACAAACTGGACCTTAACCAGTTTAACAGAGAGGAGGAAATTTTATACGGAGGCACTCAGGGAGATCCTTATGCCAACAGAAACGCCCTATGGAATTCCTGGGTAGACTTTCAGGTAATCAACCAGGAAGCAGAAGAAGTCGGATTGGGTGTAAGTAAGACCGAATTATTGGATCTGCAATTCGGAACCAACCTCAGCCCAATTATCACTTCCCGTTTTGCCAACCCTCAAACCGGCGCCCTGGACCGCAACCGGCTCAATGAATTTCAGAATGCCATTCAAACCGGCCAGCTGACCGACCCCCAGATCAGAGGGTATTGGAAATACCAGGAAAAAGAAATCATCGCCCGCAGATTGCAGGACAAGCTGAATGGAATGGTCAGCAAAGCTTTATATACGCCTAACTGGATGGCTGAAATGGTTCATCAAGAACAAAATGAGAGCGTAAGTTTTACTTATGTTAAAGTACCTTTTGATGAAATTGACAATACAGAAGTTAGTTTGTCCGATAGCGATTATAAAGACTATCTGAACAAAAATCAAAAGCTATACGAAGTAGACGAAGAAACTCGTACGATCGAATACGTCACTTTTGATGTTTTGCCAACAGCCTCAGATTCTGCGCACTGGAGAGGACAACTGGAAAAGCTGATCCCTGAAATGGACTCCACAACTGCTGATTCTGCTTTCTTCGTACAGAACGACGGAGTATATAACCCCGCCTATCTGAAAAGAGATCAGCTTACGGGCGTAGCTCCGGATGTTGTATTTGATATGGCCCCTGGAAGCATCTATGGGCCGATCCTTGACGGAGCTTCTTATAAAGTGATCAAGGTGTTGGACAAAATGGTCGTTGCGGATTCAGTCCGTTCCCGTCATATCTTACGTCCGGTAACTACACAACTAGAGTTCATTCAGGCGAATGCTCTTCTCGACAGTTTAATCCAGGTCATTGAGTCCGGACAAAACAGTTTTGACTCTCTGGCTGCTCAATTCGGTACGGATGGAACCGCCACACAAGGAGGAGATCTTGGGTATGCTGGTCCAGGCACGATGGTGAAAGAGTTCAATGATGCTATTTTCTTCCAGCAAGAAGAAGGTGAGCTCAAAAAGGTGATCACTCAGTTCGGATTGCACCTGGTAGAGGTGACCGGCAAAAAGTATATCAACAACGAAGAAGGTATTCAATTAGGGTACATTACTCAATCGATCACTCCTACAGATGATACGCAACAGGAGGTTCGCAAGAAAGCATTGACCTTCCTAAGCAACAATCGTTCCCTGGAGGCGATGAGAGAGGCAGCGGCAGCAGATGACGACCTGGATATTGTAACCATTCCCGGAGGCGTTAAGGCCAATGACTTTTCTGTTGGACAGCTTGGCGGTGGCCAATCTTCAAGAGAATTGGTACGCTGGGCATTCGATGCCAATGTTGGAGAAGTATCGCCTGACCTGTACGATTATCAGGACGCGGTCGGCTATTTCGACAATAAGTATATTGTAGCTGCTCTTCAATCGATTCAAAAACCTGGAATTCCTTCTGTTGAAAGTGTTCGTAATGACATCGAACTACAGGTTATCAATCAGAAAAAAGGAGAGATCCTGGCAGCCGCTATTAAAGATATGGACTTGTCGGGGATTGCTTCCAAGTACAACACTAAAGTCGATACGGTCAATACGGTTTCTTTCAGCAGCTCTTTCATTCCTAATTTAGGGAACGAGCCTAAGGTTGTTGCCAAGGCCTTTACCATGCAGGAAGGACAGTCTTCAGATGTGATTGTTGGTAATACCGGCGTATACAAATTACGGTTAAGCGGCAAAACAGCTGCAGGCCCTGCTACCAATCTGCCTCAACTGCGTCGTACCCTTGCTTCCGGAAAGAGAGCCGCTATCAGCGGGACACTCCTCCAGAGTCTTAGAGAGTCCGCCAAAATTGTAGATAACCGATCCCGGTTCTTCTAATTAATTTATAAAAAAAGGGGATGAGCGTGGCTCATCCCCTTTTTTTATACCCTGTCGTTGGGTAGTTTGTCTTTTTTTTTGATCTTTGCCCAAAATAATTCTATCAAATAAAATATAATAACATGTCTGACGAAATAAAAAATGCCGGTACCAAAGGATATGTCATTTTAGGAGTCTTTATCTTTTTATTGCTTTTTGTTATCCTGGTAGTGTCTATCTATCAGCGCAACTTTGCATTTCTTCCATCATAAAGCAACAAAAATGTTTCGCCCGCCGAGGGCGGACGAAACATTTTTAATAGTTCAATACCCGTTTCATTTTTCTTTCATCATCTAACTCATCGAAAAAGCTATTGAGGTAGTTTATCATTTTTTCCCGCTCCCTGTCATCCAGAAGTTCGAAGTTGTTTATGCAGTCGAGGACGGCTTGCTTGCGGCCGACAAATTCGGTCAATAAGGCCCTGGCCTCCCCTTCTTCACAACTAGGTCCGATATACAATCTTTCTTTGACGTCTTTGATAGCGAATGATTCGTGTACGACGGCATAATCAGTATTTACCAGTCCGCAATAATCAAAATCATAGGGCAAGGGTACCAGTTTTTCATATTCCGGTACTTTTATCACTTTCATATTATGAAGGTTAGGCATCGCCCAATCGGTATTCCCGATCATATACTGAAATAAAGACATGTGTAAAGCAGGCCCCCGTTCTAAGTGGTGAAAGCCTGACTTAGTCCGGTCAATCATGCGAGCATTGTACCGCTGCGCCAACTCTTCTTCGCTTTCTATGATGAAGCCTATCTGTTGTTTTTCTTTTATTTTCCCATTATTCCTTTCATCCAGGTAAGTAATATTCAGCATTTTCACCCTGAACGCATAGGGATAAACCTTTTCCAATAACTTATAGGTCAAATACTCCTTCATGATGTATTCTTCATAGGTACCTCCGGGCTTACATTGAGTGACTATTTTGTATTTATTGAAGGACTGGAGACCTGTGCTTTGGAGCTGGGATTTTTTGAACTTTATTTTTAGAGGTGGGTAAAAACAGATTTGTTTCCGGGAGTTTCCCCGCGTTTTAATTTTCATTTCAAGCTGGACAGAGTCGCCGGCCGGCCCTCGAAAACTAAAGATCGCCGGCTGGTATTCTTCCTTGAATTTTCGGCTGATCAGTCGCTGGAAATTGGATTGGATCGTAATTGACACTGTCTCCTCTTCCAGTTGGTCGATCAAAGAAAAAAGGGTAAGCGAATCACTCGGCAGTTCCTGGCTATCCGTCATCCGATCCGTCTTCGGCAAGTTCAAGGCTGTCGGATGTGAAGCAATTTTATTTACAGGAGTGAAACTCTGGCCCGATAGAAACAAAGCCGTCAATAAGGTAATGAGTAGTAGTTTTTTCATGGTTTTAGATATAGTTTTTCAAGTTCCTTGGCATATTGCTGCTTGATTTTCTCTCGAATAGGTTTGAAGGTCGGGGTAAGTTCACCCGCCTCAATGGACCAGGGTTCGTAGATGAGTAAAAACTTTTTCAGCTGCATATAATGAGGCAACTGCTCATTGATCCCATCTAGCTCTTGCTGAAAAAGTTTTTGTACTCTTGGGTTGTAGATCATAAACTGAGGTGAAGTCCAATGGACATTGTTTACTTCACACCAATCTTTAAGTTCTTTAAAGTCAGGGTAAATGATGGCCACTACCATGGGTTTGTTGGCACCGGCTACAATGGCATCGTTTACAAAATCTGAATTTTTCAGGATATTTTCCAGTGGTTCGGGAGCTATATAACGCCCGGAGGTCGTTTTAAAGAGCGCTTTTTTCCGGCCGGTAATTTGTAAAAACCTTTTATGGACAAATTTGCCGCGATCGCCTGTTTTGAACCAGCCTTCTTCATCAAAAGCCTCCTTGCTTGCTTTTTCCTGTTTAAAATAGCCAAGCATTACATTGGGCCCCTTAACTAAAATCTCTCCATCCTCTGTTTCATCCTCCTGATCAATCTTGACTTCTACGCCGGGAATAGGAATCCCTACGGTACCAAAGCGATAACCGCCAGGCTCAAAACGATTCATAGCTACCACCGGAGAGGTCTCGGTTAGTCCATACCCCTCGCGAATATCAATACCGGCCGCGGAAAAAACTTTGCCGATTTTAACAGGCAAGGCGGCGGCTCCACAAATGATCCCTTCCACTTTTCCTCCCAATAACCTACGCCAGTACCAAAACACCAACAGATTGGCCAGCAATAATTTAAGCCAGTATGCCAGGGACATCCGAACGCGGTCATTGTATTTTTCTCCTACACTTACGGCCCATTTATTCAAGGGGCGCCACCAAAGTCCCCTTTTTCTGCTTTTACTGGAGATGTAACTATAAATTTCCTCCAGTGATTTTGGGACTGTCGTGAAATACTGAGGCCTTAAAATCCGAAGCTGTTCGGGCAGCGAGCGGTTTTCCTGCGGATAATATACCGTCGCTCCTACTGCAATGTAGGCATAGGTAACCATGCGCTCGAAAATATGACTTAGGGGAAGATAACTCATTACCCTTTTGTCGCAATTTATAGGAACCAAGGCAATGGTCGATTTTATATTCGCAACCAGGTTTTTGTGCGATAGCATCACCCCCTTTGGAAGGCCGGTTGTTCCGGAAGTATAAATAATGGTAGCCAGATCATCCTCATGTATACCTGCACGAGTAGTTTGAAACCATTCATGATGTTTCTCAGCGGGCTCCTTTACCAAATCATTCCAGCCCGGAATATCAGGCAACTGTTCCATGGTGAATAAATGCCTTAATTGAGGAACCTGCTCTCTGACTTGATCGACCTTTTGATAAAGTTCTCTTTTCGAAGCAAAGCAAAACTTAATTTCTGCTTCCCGTAAAATATGTGTGAGATGCTTTTCAGATACCGTTGAGTGGATAGGAACGACGACCAGACCAATCTGCTGCATTCCCAGATCAATGAAATTCCATTTGGGGCTCCCGATATGGGCATAAATAGCGGCCTTATCTCCTTTTTTCAGACCTAGTTCCAGTAGTCCCGCACTCACTCGGTTGATCTGAGCGATGCATTCCCGAGTAGAATAGGATTCCCATTTCAGGCCTTTTTTTTGGGCCAGCGCAATCTTCTGAGGGAACCTGAACTCTTGGTAGGAAAAAAGTTCAAATAGCCGCCTGTAATCCATATGTAGGGTAAATGGTGAATAATCTGACTATAAACCTATAGGGGTTGTGTAAAAAGTCCTTCGGCCTTTTCACACAACCAGTAATATATTTTTTGGAGGTGGTTTAAAGAAAAAAACGAAGTTTTTTTCTTTAAACCACCTCCAAAACAAAATTATCTGGGGTGGGTAAAAACGAGGAACGAGTTTTTACACAACCCC
Organism: Bacteroidia bacterium; assembly: GCA_030430845.1. Taxonomy (GTDB): domain Bacteria; phylum Bacteroidota; class Bacteroidia; order Chitinophagales; family Saprospiraceae; genus JANQPA01. The sequence continues at coordinate 72,520 of JAUIKE010000014.1, forward strand.
TATAGGTTTATATTAATTAGGGCTCTCTCATCCGCCTGAGGTGAATGAAACAACCTCATTTTCTTATTTACACAATCTAAATAATTTTATTCAACTATAAAAACCGCTTACTTATCCATCAATTTAAATTGTCTAAAAAGGATATGGTTTGATCCAGGCTTCTCAGGATACGGGCATTTGTAGGGAGTTTTACGTCCTGAGCGACCACTTGATAGCCGGAAAGCAATAGTTCGGTGTCACCAAAATACTGTGCCATACGATCGATGTAGCTCTGCACCGGTTCTTTGGCGAAAGTTTCGGTGATCATCGTGAAGATATAATCGGGTTTGTGAATTTTGTGGGCATCTTGCAGATCACTTAAAGAAATATCCTGCCCTATATAAATGACGTGATTTTTTCTGGATTTGAGTAGGTAGTGCATAAATAGCAGGCTCAATTCCTGCCGTTCACCTTCGGGAAGGTAGATCATGAATTTCTTGAAATTCCGGTTGGACGGCAAGGGCTCCTGATCAATCGCAACGATGATCTTCTGGCGGATCAGGTAACTCATAAAGTTTTCTTGTACCGGGTTGATAGAACCGGTCAGCCAGAGTAAGCTTAGCTTATCAAGAAAAGGATAGATGATCTCCAGCATGGTTCTTTCGAAGCCTAGCTGCTGAATATTAGTTGAAACGATTCGGTCAAACTTAAATTCGTCCATTTCGATCATGGAAATGGTCAGGGCATCCAGTTGGGTACCGTACTCAAAATTGATTTCTGAAATAGCTGCTACCTTTTCGGCCACTTCTCCTCTCGTCATCTTAGCTATCTTAGATATCTTTATACCGTTTTTATTTAATAAAGCAATGTTCAACAAAAACTTAAGGTCCTCATCCTGATAATAACGAATATTCGTTTTGGTACGCTGGGGCTCAATAATACCGTAGCGCTGCTCCCAAATCCTTATGGTGTGAGCTTTGATCCCAGATAGCTTTTCCAAATCTCGTATGGAATAAATTGCCACAGTATTGCTTGTTAATGATTGTTTGTCTTCATTCAGCACATAACAGGCGTGATCTCAGCCAGTTAATGCGATTGTAAGCCTAACAGCGGTCAAAAAAAAAGGTTTAGGTTTTTGTCAAATTCATGACTTTAATATTTGCATGCGCCCTCAAAGGTATCCTTTTTTCAAAGAGGAAGTATGGATTTTTTATTTAACTTTAACGCAAGTTGAATGGTATTTAAATGATGCTTGGCCGGCAGCTGCCGGCCAAGCATCATTCAAGTAGTTTCTTCCGTTTGTTGATTAATCGAAAAGTCTTGTCCAATATGAAGTACAGGTATACCTTTTTATTTTTTTGCGCCCTGGTTGTTTTTCAAATGAAAGGATGGAGCCAATCGAACAGTTGCAACTACACACTGGAGCTCAAAGATGGCTTTGGTGATGGATGGAATGGCGCCTCCTTGCTCGTTTCTATCAATGGAGATGCCACCTTTTATGATCTCGATAATCAAACTGACAACGGATTCCTCGAACGCATAGAGCTGACGATCCAGTCAGGTGATCAGATGAGCATCACCTATAATCGCGGATTGTACGAGGAGGAAGTTTCCTGGTCGCTGACCAGTCCGGAAGGAGAAGTCCTTATCAGCTTTAACGGTAACCCGACCACCGGCCTGGTGTTTGACCAGGCCCTTCAATGCCCAAGCTGCCTGGGCCCGCAAATAGATGAGGTTATCCTGGATGACGTCAGAGCTTCTACAGCAGATATAAGCTGGCTGACCGATCAAAGCAGTACCGGTATTTTCTTCTTAGAGTACGGAGTCAGTGGTTTTGTTCAAGGCAGCGGTACGGTCGTTCAAACGGCAGAGGATGAGATCCGACTACGCGGGCTTTCCGAAAACACCCGATACGATTTTTATATAGCGGTACAATGTGATGGAGGGGAAGACAGCAAAATCGTCGGTCCGATCTCCTTTACCACTCGCTTTGCCAAAGATGCACGAATCGCCTACATTGAAAACCCTGTCACCAGCTGTGACCTCGGTTTTAATGATACCGTTAGTGTAGTCATCCAAAACCTGGGAGGGGATCCTCAAACACTGATCCCCTTTAAATACGATGTAAACGACCTGGGTATTAATATCTCAATGCCTACGGATGGGCTTTATACAGGAGTACTAGGCAAGGACAGCACAGACCTCGCCCTGTTTGACCAAACTTTCGATTTTGCCAATCCCGGAGAGTATACCATCAAAGCCTGGACTGAGTTGGACGGCGACAGTTTCCCTGATAATGACACCTTTGAAACGACTATAGTAAGCATTCCGGAAATAACTAATTACCCCTATTTCGAGGAATTTGAAGTATGGGGCGGAGGCTGGACGGTAGCAAGTGAGAGCGAATCTCCCAGCTGGATGCGGGGAATACCGGCCGGCAACCTCATCAACAGCGCAGCCGGAGGAAATAATGCCTGGGGGACCAACCTGACCGGCAATTACAATTTTGGAGAACGATCTTATTTAGTCTCGCCTTGTCTTGACTTTTCCTCTTTCACGGAAGACCCACAAATTTCATTTTCTCTATATGTAGATACGGAGGAAGAATTTGACGGCGCCTGGCTGGAGGTTAGCACAGATGAGGGCGAAAGCTGGACGAAGGTGGGCAACTCAAATTCCGGAGTCCTGTGGTACAATAATGCCCAGACTCAGGTTTGGGACGGAGACGGTGGATTCAGCGGATGGTCATTCGCAGCGAACACCCTTGACGGAACAGCCGGGTTTGAGCGTGTTCGCTTAAGATTTGTTTTTTCTGCAGATATCAATGTTAATAAAGAAGGCCTGGGTATCGACAACATACTCGTATCCTCGCCTTTCAATGCCGACCTGGCGGCCGTCACTGTTCAGCCCACTTCTACGGATGCCTGCGGGAGTACCGAAGATAATGTGGTCATGACGGTACGCAACCTTGGCAGCTCCACTATTTCAGTGTTTAACCTAAATTATCAGGTAGGTTCCGATGGAGAAGTGATTACGGAAAGCATTCAGCAATCATTGGCTTCCGGAGAGCAGCTAATTTATCAGTTCACTACCTCTTTTAACTCCTTTGCTCAAGAGTCCGTTGACATTAAGGCCTGGGTAAGCGTTCCGGCCGGTGATGAATTTATGGGGAATGATACCGTTCGCGTTTCGCTTTCCACCTTACAACAACTGCCCTTTGGAGAAGATTTCGAAGGTCAGCGCCTGCCCGACGGCTGGTCATCCAACGGGGTGATTACCAACGAGCACGGAAATCGCACTTATGTAATATCAGGTAACTTATCCGGATCTAATACTTCCTTTTCAGCTCAGACACCCTTGTTAGGCCCCGTTTCTGCCACTGACAGCTTAACTTTTGAATATCGTTTCGTTAACCAGGCCGGTGATGCGGGTGAAGAATTAAACGATGGCGACCGGCTGGAGGTACAGATCTCAACTGACTGCGGCCAAAACTATACGACCTTACTCACCATTGATGCCGGCAATCATAATACCAGTCAATTACTTAGCAGGCAGGTTATTTTCCTGGCTGACTATGCCGGGCAAACGGTACGCTTCCGATTCCTGGCTACTCGTGGAGCAGATAGCTACTGGGTGGATATTGACAACATCAACATCATTCGTTGTCCTCCTTCTCTGCTACTCAACCTAAGTGCGGCTGATGAAACAGGTTTCAATGCCGGAAACGGTTCGGCTTCAGTGGAAGTCGGAGCAGGTGAAGGGCCATTTAGTTATTTGTGGAGCAATGGCGATATGACGAAAAACGCCGCCAAATTATCGGCCGGAGTGTATACCGTTACTGTTACGGACCGCTTTGGATGTCAGGAAGAAGGGGAAATCCTGGTTGGTCTCAACACCAATACAGAGGACCTCAAGGCTGACCTCCGCAATTTACTTCTTTATCCAAATCCTACGACCGGACAAATCCGGCTGGAACTGTTATTGACTGAAACAAGGGACGTGAATATTCAAGTTCTTAACATCGTCGGCCAGAAAATACTGGAACAGATGGAAAGAGATGTCAGGCAGTTGAGCCAAGCCCTAGACTTATCTGACCTTCCCAATGGCGTTTATTTCCTTCGGATACAAGCAGAGGGTGAGCAAGTGGTGAGGAGATTGATCAAGTCAAATTAAGAACAAAGAACCGGGTTTATGGAAAACTTCGTTTTTCCATAAACCCGGCCTTTAAAAAATGACAACCGGCAGATTCACCAACCTCTTTTCCCTAGGATTCACAACTATTTTGATATCTGATTGTATTCCTTTTACAATAAGCACACTTTCAAACCACTGAAAAATGAAAATTGGCATTGTTTGCTATCCAACGTATGGGGGAAGCGGAGTCGTCGCTACGGAATTAGGAATCGGTTTAGCCCGTCGGGGGCACGAAGTTCACTTCATAACTTACAAGCGCCCGGCCCGATTAACGGCTTTTCATGAAAATGTTTTTTATCATGAAGTGGATACGGAAGATTATCCCCTTTTCGAATACATGCCTTATGACAGCATGCTTGCCAGCAAGATGGTAGATGTGGTGAAGTATGAGGACCTGGATATCTTACACGTGCATTATGCCATTCCCCATGCGGCTGTAGCCTATCTGACCAAAAAGATCCTGCTTACCCAAGGGAAGTATGTTCCGGTAGTTACTACACTCCACGGGACCGATATTACGCTAGTCGGGCGAAATAAGGCCTTTTCACCGGTCGTTGAATTTTCTATCAATAAATCAGATGGCGTGACGGCTGTTTCTGAGAGCCTTAAGCAACAGACCCTCGACTATTTTGACATCAATAAAGAAATAAAAGTCATCCATAACTTTATTGACTTTGAGCGATTTCGCCGAGTGAATAAAGATCATTTTAAAAAAGCAATTGCACCGAATGGAGAGCACATCATCACTCATATTTCTAATTTTAGAAAAGTCAAAAGGGTAGATGATGTTATTGATGTATTTTACCGAATCAATCAAAAAGTGCCCTCCAAACTTTTATTGATCGGAGATGGACCCGAACGACGGAAGGCCGAGTCACAGTGCCGGCGTTTGAATTTATGTGAGGAGATCCGCTTCCTGGGCAAACAGGATGCTATAGAAGAACTTCTGGCTGTTTCGGATATATTTCTGATTCCTTCTCAAAAAGAAAGTTTCGGCCTCGCTGCCCTCGAAGCTATGGCCTGTGAGGTGCCGGTTATTTCGACCAATGCGGGCGGACTTCCCGAGGTAAATATTCATGGTGAAACCGGATTCCTTAGCGAGGTTGGCCACATTGACGACATGG
>JAUIKE010000015.1 GCA_030430845.1 Bacteroidia bacterium
CATGCGTGGGATTTATTGGGCCAAAATGCCGGACTATGCACAGCTGAATTATTTTGATCATCAAAAAAAACTACCGTCTTGGTTCTGGACAGCCGATACAAAAATGAATTGCCTGCACCATGCCATCCAACAATCCTTAGATAGCGCCTATGCGCACCATATTCAACGCCTGATGATAACCGGGAACTTTGCTTTACTTCTCGGCGTACACCCCGACGAAGTCGATGCCTGGTATCTGGGTATTTACATCGATGCTTTGCAATGGGTAGAGATCACTAATACGCGTGGAATGAGCCAGTTTGCCGACGGTGGGATAGTCGGTACCAAACCTTACGTCAGCAGCGCTAATTACATCCACAAAATGAGTGACTATTGCAGCAATTGCCATTATGATCGCAAAAAGAAAACGGGGGAAAGGGCTTGCCCGTTCAACAGCCTGTATTGGGATTTTTACAACCGGCATGAAGATAAGCTATCCAATAATCCCCGGGTGGGTATGATGTATCGTACCTGGGACCGCATGAAAAACAAAGACGAGATCTTAGAACAGGCTGCTGATTATAAGAGTAGGGTAGAGGCTTTATGAAAAGCCTCTACTGGTTTTTATAATCGTAAAACAGGAGTGATGGCCGGCCTTCCTTTCCTTCATTTGAAATAAACATATCTCCGTTATCCATGAACGTAATCCCTTCCGGCTGAGGATGTATCTTTTCATCCAGGGACTGAATGGACTCAATGTCATTTTTTTGATTAAAAATATAGATTAGGTTATCCTTGCTGGATAAAACAAACAATTTGCCCGTAATTGGGTGAACCGCAATTCCGGAAGGATGGATTTTTAAATCCAGGTCCATATCATTATTTGATAAATCGCCTTTGTGTTTGCGGAGGAATTCTTTATTATCTTCTTTACTAAAGATATAAACCGGTTTTCCTTCCAGCTTCTTAGTTGCCAGCTGAAAGGCGAACACTGCTTTTTTGTCCTGGTATTCATCGCTTTTTACTTTACTTTTTCCGGCAATGAGCAGGCAGTTATTGGCTGCATCATATGCCAGGCCTTCGCTGTTTTTTATGGGAATACCGGTATCATATTCAATTACTTTGAAACGGTCTAGTTCAAAATGATCGATTTCAAACAGCTTTCCATCACTGCGCAAAATGTAAATACTTTTTCCAATTTTGGTGATTCCCTCGTAATCACCAGCTTCCCCAAATTTAATCTGCTTTTTTATTTCCTTTTTTTGCCAATCGTAAATAAAAACAATGCCGTCTTCGTCCTGTACACAAGCAAGGGTATGGTCATCAATATCGGTCAATCCTGATACTTCAAAAAGGATTTTAGGAAGGTGGACCGTAGTCGTCGGTTTATTAAAGTTATATCCCTGTGAAGATCCAAATGAATAACCGGCTTTTGGTAAATGATTATTGATAAAAGCATAAGTAGCCAGGGTACTAAAAATAACTAGTATGCTAATAATAATGGTGTCCTTCATCTTCAGTGGTATGTATAGTTTAATTTTCTTTTAAAGAGAACATCGGTTGTCTTAAGGATAAGTGATTATTGGATTACCTTTTTATCTAATCCTATCAAATGTCAAGCTGCAAAAAATCTCCATCAAACCCAAAAATAAGATCAATGTCATTGTCCAATTCGATATGATATTCGTTTGGTTTTCGCTCCCAGTCTGTTACGAAGTTTTCGGGGTAATTTGTTTGTATATAATTTATGATTTTTGGTTCAAAATCTATAACCTTATTAATGATTCTCAATCCGACACCTTGCTTAAAATTGTACCTTTTTTATCCAGGGTTACATTCCAATCTTTTTTCATTGGAGCGTGAATTTCTACCTCATAACTGATTATCCCATCAATAGTCACTTCCTCTATATCGTCAATTTTGTAGCCTTTAAATTCGGTATGAATGGCGGATAAGACCTTGGCGGGCAGCGCTTTTTTGGAGATTTCTTTTTTGTGTTTAACTACCTCGCCCGAGGTATTGTACCATACTTCATGATCAATATTCCAGTCCAATTCAAAATCTACGAGGTATTGACTGCCCACTTTTTCCCAATCTACATCAGTTGCTTTGGGGAATTGAGTACTGAAATTGTTCAAAATGACAGAGGGAACCTGACTTCGAGAAATTTCCTGCGCGCTTGACAGACTTGCAATGAATAAAGCAACAACAACAAACATATATTTCTTCATAGTAATTAGGCTTTGTGATCATGTACACCACAAATTTCGCAGATGATTTTGGAAAGAATTGGGAATAAAAAAGGCGCTAAGTAAACTTCACTGTAAAAGAGTGGTGATTGGCGTTATATGCATATTTGATTTTGAAAGCGTACAAATTGCAAATCGCCTGAACAATAGGCAATCCTAAGCCGGTACTTTTACTTTTATCGGTAATCTTGGTTTTGTAATAACGTTCATAGATTTTCGATTCTTCTAGTTTTTTATTTTTGGAAGTGTTGCTGACCGTCAATGACCCGATCTCGATTCTCAGGAGGACATGACCGTTTTTTACATTGTGGAATATGGCATTTCTAAGGAGGTTACTCACCAGGATATTAGCCAGATAAGGATCCATATTCACCTCTACCCATGTCGTTTCTTCAATGGTCAATTTGATGTTCTTGAATTGAGCGAAATCTTCAAGTTCTGTTACAACCTGATGGACAATTTCATTGAGAAAAAGAGGGTGGTTATTAGAGAATTGCTTGTTCTCAATTTTGCTTAAAAGCAATAACGTTTTATTGTATTGTACCAGTCTGGCAGTCGTTTGCATGACCTGGAAAATCGTTTGGGCATCGGCATCAGTCAAGTTGTTTTCTTCCAGCAATAACTCCAATTTGTTGGTGATGACCGCCAAAGGGGTTTGCAATTCGTGGGCCGCGTTCTCGATAAATAACTTTTGATGGTTGAAAATTTCTACGCTATGGCTAATCAGGGTATCGGCGGCATTTCGGAGTTCGATAAATTCTTGGGTCTGCGTTTTAATTTGCGGGATGGTTTGATCCTTATCTATCCGAAAACTTTTAAGGTATTCCAACAATTCATAAAATGGTTTCCATAGTTTTTGCAGTACGAAATTATTGATCAAAATAATGCTCAAAAGGAGCAGGACATACAGCCCAATGGCAGCCTTGGTTAAATTCGCAATTTGGTCATCCTCTTCTACCATGGATGAAATTACTTTCAATTCGTAATAGGTATCTTGATGGCGAAAAGCGGTAGTTAGCATTCTGACAGGCTCCATCTCTTCCTCATTGAGCATATACATCAAAGTATCCGAATAGACATCTTTAATGTTGATGGCAAGAGAAGCCGGGACTTCTTTTACGGCGTAGTTGCTTTCGTCAAATTCAGACTTATGCAAAACTACAGTATCTCTTTTTGATTTTTGAATGATCAGAAGTTTGTAATTGTCCAACCCATCATCAATACTATCATAGATTTCATCCAACATATTTGAATAAAAAACAACTGCCCAGATACTTATTACTATAAAAATAGGAATAGAGGAATACAGCAAAGACTGGTTTAATAACTTCATATTTCAACCAATTTATAGCCTATGCCATATACGGCCTGAACTTCAATGTGAGCCTCGGCATCTTTTAATTTTTTCCGAATATTTTTGATTTGGGAGTAAATAAAGTCGTAGTTGTCAGCCTGGTCAATATGGTCCCCCCACACATACTCTGCCAATGCCGTTCGGGTCACTAATCGATTTTTATTGAGTAGGAAATATTTAAGAATATCAAATTCCTTCCGGTTTAAAGCTATGGATTGATGACTCACATAAAAAAGTCGCTCTTCCAGGTCTAAACAAATGTTTTTGAATTCAATGGTATTTTTACCCTCTAATTTATTACGCCTTAAAACCGCTTTTACCCTGGCATTCAATTCGGCGATATGAAATGGCTTGGTCAAATAGTCATCTGCTCCCAGTTCTAAACCTTTGACTTTATCATCCAGCGAACTTTTGGCTGAAATAATGATCACGTTTTCAGGTTTTTTATTTTCTTTTAACTCTTTCAACAAGTCCAAACCGCTTCCATTGGGTAGCATAATATCCAATAAAATACAATCATATTCATAAATGGACAATTTCTGATAGGCTGAGTCAAAATCATCTGCAGTCTCGACCATATAAGATTCTTTCTCTAAAGACTTTTTTATAGCATCTTGTAAGTTTAGCTCGTCTTCAATAATTAAAATTTTCATCCTACCTATATTTGAAATTCCAGAATAATGCGATGATCTGATTTAAACTTTTCGGCTGCAACCTAGCCTAATAAGTTTAAATCAGCTCCATTAGGCAATACCGAAACATATGGCTGTTTTCAACTAATGTTTCCTACACCTATAGTACGGAAATCGATTAAGCCAATCAGAAATACACCGCTTCAAAAACGGCCGAAGTATTTTGTTCGCCATCCTTAAGTATCAAGGTGTCTCCTTCAATGATGTAGCTGTCGGCTGACTCAAATACCTTTAAAAACATGGGTTCATCCACTGCTATATCCGGGCAGGCCCGCATTGTAGTTAGCATCTGAGCAAAGCGGATGTGGTTGGCGTTTTTTAATCGATAAGCGCCGTTAAAAGTATTACAGCCTGTAAATCCCGTAATTTTCCCGTCGTCCAGTAGCCGAAAATGAATAGTCTTCTCTCCGCTCGCGGAGGAGGGCAGTTGCTGCCCTTCGAGTGTGCTAAGTGCCCAGATGATTCCGATGATAGAAGATTCCTGTATGGCCATATTGCTGTTTTTCTTTTTGGTACTACAGCCTAAGCTAAAAAGCAGTAAGAAAAGGAGTAGTGAAACTCGGTTATGCATGATCATTTTATTTTGTCCTTTAAAAATGTCTGTTTGCCGGCAACTCACTATAATAAGCAGCGCTAAAAAAGGAGCAATTGTTTTTTTCATTGGAGGTCGTTTTATCGGTTATTACATAATATATTCTCCATCCGTACTTATATACTCTTTTCAGTACAGTAGTATATCGAGCTGAATATCATGTTCTTCGACCGGGACACGTTTTATTATTTGAAAAGGATAACAAACGCCTACCTTAATAGCCGTCTTTTGATGGGCGAGAAAAGTGTCGTAATAGCCGCCGCCATAACCTACTCTGAAGAATCTATTGTCAAAAGCCAATCCGGCAACTATAATTAAATCATAGGCTCCCTGATACTCCTTTGCATTTTTCGGGTGGTAGGTGCCGAAAATACCTGGCTCCATGTTTTTTAAATCGCTTAAAACGAGGTTTTGCATCCGTCGCTTTTTGAGCGTTTTAGGGGTGATGACGGTGATATGGTTATCCAGGGCTTTTTGCAATAAAGGAAGTACATTTACTTCAGACCCCATCGTCAAATAGCTATGGATAAATTGTACGTCCTTTTCCACTATCAAGTCCCACAATTGTTCACATATTTTTTGTGAAAGAGCGCTGCGTTCTCTTCTCACCATTTTGTTTCGTTGTTCCAGCATGAACCGGCGTAGATATTTTTTTTGAGCTTTGATAAGGGCAAGCTTATTGATTGATTTTGAAAAGAAGGAGTGTACATCAGTTGGGATGGTCACTTCGTCTCTTTCTAATCTAATGATCTGATTCGAAACCTGAGCAAGGACGATATTCAGGACATCCGCCCGGCAAAAAGTTATTCTGTAATCCGGAAGCACTTCCTGGTTTTCGGCAAAACACAAATTGCCTTCCTGATCATCATGTATTACAAATGATAGGCCGAGGTGGCCGGCCGTTTTCTTGATAAAATCCGGTTGTAATGCCAGGGTAAACAACTCTTCGACCGAGTAAGTACTCTTGTTGATTAAAGGGATGAATATTTCGGATAGTTTTACTTGCATATTTATTTATTCCAATAATTATTGGCCCTGGCCACAGTTTGAAAATGTATGGCGATCACTTGGGATGCTGCGATTAGAAACTCGGCATTTTCTGCGTAATCATTTCTACTTGCTTTCAGGACATTCATGTCAGGCTGAGTATATTTAACGCCCATTCGCGCCAGTTTGATAGCCAACTCAAACCCTTCCTGCGGCGAATTCGTTTTTAAACTATTTAGCCATTTTTCCATATTAAAATATTTATTAGGTAACTGATATTGAGATAAGGGGTGGTGCGAAAACGAGAAGTGAGTTTTCACACCACCTAAATGATGTTGAAAGAATATTATTATTACATTTCCTAAGTTTGGATATAGGAAAAATAATAGTTTATAGTGAAAAAGTTTATTGCCAGGGCAAATTTGCTACCCTTGAACCGATTACAAACCCCAAGTCACTTCCCGCATCTGAATCCGATTGGAAGTGCACGCCAAGCGGCACTCTGCTGTATGCGTTTTCCAAGGCCATTTCCTTAAATGAATTAAAGGTTCGGGGCATACCTCTAAACTCTGTTCTTCCTTCATGGCTGCGATCAGTGAAGGTATAATTCTTGCCGAACACATCTGCCAGCACAACAGAAGCGGCTGCTGAAAAGGTGGCATGTCCTGAAGGATAGGTCGGGAAATTAGGAGTGTAAAATCCTCCCGAGCCGTCCGGACACATCACGGTGTTCCAATTTGGTTCGTTCATATAATCCCGGATGTAGTCAATAGGGCGCAGGCAATTGAACCGATATTTTTCACCCCAGCATCTGACTCCGGCATCTGACAATGCCATACCTAACTTTGCGTAAGCCGTCACGGTTTCCATCATGTTAAGTCGTTCGATTGCAATAAGTTGATTGATAATGCTTACCCATCTGCCCGCCGGACTGAAAGTAAGTATGGGGCAGTCGTCACTCCAAAATTCGGCGATCCAAAGATCTTCTTTCCTGCCTCCGGCCTTAATATCATTGACGAGTGTACGGGTGGCCATTGCCTCCTGATAAAGCTGCGAGCTTGGTGAGGTACTGAACGTTGGGGGAGGCGGTACTACATCGGTTGTTAGAGCGGCAAATGTTCTGACTTTACCCCAATGTGGTAACAAAGCAGGAAGAAAATCAGGATAAGTGGGCTTCCAAAGGTTCTCGCCGCTTGGTGGTCTGTATGTAGGGTCCGTATTTTTTAGATAGCTTTCATGCCCCCAATTATCTTCAGCTGACCAGTCATAAATGGTTTTGGCTATATACTGACCATATTCTACAGAACGCTGGTAAATATCAATTGAAACAGAGGACTGCAAATTGGCTCGTAAGGCATGACTGACATCGAGCATTTGGAATTTTTGTTCAGAAGGAGCGATCGGAAAATACAATTCAAATCCTTTTTCATAAGCTGCATTGAGACAAACTTCCCAATTAAACATAACTCCGGCTTGGGGCGGATCTATGTTTAATCCTGGGAAGCGTCCTGAAAGACTTCGGTAACTCCCCTCACTTCCATGCACTATAGACTCATATGCCATAAAGTTTATTAGTGCATGGCTACGGGCCGAAACGGGAGGACGATAGCCGGGGCTATATTGATACATGGTTTTTAAACGAGCAACTTCATCCGTTCCGGCTCTCTGATTTATGCTTTGGAGAAGCACCATTTTTTCTGATTCTAATTTTTGGATTTTATGCTTCAAAACAGTAATTCGTTTACTCATTTCCCTATCCAGCCGCTCCGTTCTGCTCAAAGCTGTTTTTACGTCCTCTTCCATATCACTGAAAGATTGGAACATACGGATGAGACTGGCATTCCTTACTTTTAGTATATTCTTCTTCTCCTCTAAGGGCATGTCAAGCGGTAGCTTCTCTTCCAATAAAAGGTTAATATTATCCCATTCAGTAGTGATGCTGTCTTTCATAGATGCCAGTTGGCAACTTAAAACTTTTTCCTTTTTGAATAATTCCATTAAAGCAGTTTCGTCTTCCGGCTTTTGAACACAAGCGGATATCGTAATAAACAAAGTAAGATGAAGAAAAAACATATGTCTCATATGAATCAATGCTTGTGTTTTACCCAAAATTCATCCTCCCAGGCTTCCGGGTTGGGTATTTTTTGATGGGTGAGTTCTATTAAAGCTAATTGGTCTTTATCTGCAACTTCCTGAATAAAATTGAACAATTCACGTTCTTCGAAGCGAATATGGGCTACCAGTTCTTCTTCAATCAGCGACAAATTGATTGCAATTCGGTCTGAGGAAGTGAAAAAGCGCTTAAGCCTTCGATGCTCTTTGATGGCCCGTTTCACCATTTTATTATCCTCTCCTAAAATGGGGAATATGTATTTTTCCTCAAATTCAAAATGCTGTTGCAGATGGTTTTCCCAAAACCAGTCTGTGAATTTTTTTATTCTTGCAGGCTTTATGTCCCGGTTCAATCCTTCCCGGATTTTCCAGGACAACAATAAGCCGTGATGGTGTTCACGGCTTATAGGTTGCAAGGCGGTATGTCGTTTTATTGGATTAGGCATAAGTCAGTTCATTTTCCAGCTCGACGGCCTTGGGAAACAGGATATTATTCTCCAGATGAATATGGAGGTGTAGGTCCTCCTCGAAATCCTTAAGCAGGGCAAATGCCACCCTGTAAGTGGTACAAGCGTCGGCAGGCGGAGTATATTCATTGGTCAGTGAGGCAATTTTTCTGAATCTTTCCCCTTCGTTTTCATGCTCGTGCATCATCATGTAGATGGGGTTTTTCACTGTACCGAAAGGCGGACGTTGGATATTGGATGTACTACCTGCATCCGCTTCTGCTAAGGTTCGGATGACGGGAAAAAGTATTTTTTCTTCTTTATTCATGTGGGAGAGCAGCTCGCCCGATGAGGCGTAAAAGAGTTCTTTTATTTCAAAAAGCTCAGGATGGTTTTTCCCATGCACCTTACATAGCTTGTCCAGATAGGCACTCAGTTCGGGTATTTTACTGCGGACATAGCGGTGGTGCTTTTTTTCAATATAGTCCGCCAGTAAGTCAAGCGACCAGTGAACAAAATTCGAATGGGGAGACTTATCCTGCTCTAATGTTTTTTGAAGCGCTTTTTGCAATTCCTCCTCAGGGATATCTTTTTTATTACATACCTCCGAAATAGTTCGGTTGCCTTTGCAGCAAAAATCTATACCAAAAGATTTAAAGACGGATGCAGTACGGTAATCGTCCGCTACAAATTGACCAATGGTTTTATCATTTTCAAATTTCATAATGTTAAATTTTGATGTTTTTTACCTACGCTACCTTTAAAAGGTTTATTCCAAATATTAGCAAGCAGAGGACTTTTACCGTTTCCAACCCTACATAGTAAAAATGCAGCTTGGAAGCAGGGACTTCCTGCCCCTGTATGTGCATCTCAGCACGTACATCGAGGGCCGGCAAAAGCCATAAACCCTGAATAACCACAATCAGAAAAGGAATAATAAAAAATAGTTGCTTCCACTCAAAACCCTTTATTCCTGAAAATAGCATGCCGGCAATAATGGATATGGACAAAACTAGCTCTACCTTATTGAGTGCGCTGAATACCAAGCGCCCAATACCTAAACCGAGCGGTAAAGTGATGCCTGGCGCCCGAAATTTTAACCAGGCTTCCATAAAACTGATAGCTCCAACGAAGCCAATCCAGATAAAAACTGCGGCAACGGCAATTGGATATTTAATGAATTCACTCATAATTGTAAAACCTTGGCAGTAAAAGCTACAGGCGACCCTATTGCTTTGGCGACTTGTTCGAACTCGTTTCGCTATCCTAGTTCTGGCAAAAGAGCGAAGTGCATACCGGCCCGAATTCTGTATTCAGAAGCTTTTGCTTTTTTTAATTTGTAATTTCTATAGTCAAAGATAGGGGTAAATATTATATCGGACAAGTTTGTCCGTGTTAATTTTGTCACAGTTTTGTACAAAGGCTAATTCAGGCAACCGGACTCCTTTTTGAGGAATACTTACAAGTATATCTTTCTGTTGATTATATCAATTTTACCTTTCTTTTTTAGCTCTCCGATTGCTCGGATAACCGTTTCGACACGTAGGCCAACCAGGCTCGCAATAGTCTGGCGGGTCATGTCGACCCTGAATTTGCCTTTTGTTCCTGCATTTAACTTGAGGTAAGTTAACAAGGTCAATATTCGGTGTTCGGCTTCATGACCACCTATTTCTTTCACTATCATTGCTTTGTATTGAAGGCGCTTGGAAATGATGCGCAGCAACTCAATGCAAAGAGTAGGATATTCGCAAAGCATTTCAATAAACCGGTTCTTTTCCAGGCATAATAAACACGTATTCTCCACCGCCTCAGCATTGGCCGGAAAAGGGAATTCACCTAATATGGCAGGTTCGCCGAAGCTTTGACCTTTCTTAAATATGGCCTGTATGGTTTCATTTCCTTTCTCGTTGTAGTTGTTCATTTTTATACTGCCCCATAAGACTTGATAATAGTACACAGGCATCTCTCCTTCCGTAAACAGGGTCTCGCCTTTAACCAGTCTTTTTTCTACGGCTCCGCTTTCCCGAAGTATCGTTTCGTTAATCATTTTGGTCAATATGATTTAGATCATAATTAATCGGACAAATTTGTCCGTAAATTTGCTAAAAAATTGATTCATAAAAAACTATAAGGATATGATTGATCTTGAGAATGCACATCCGGCCATTGTAAAAGAGCAAGAAAAAAGTAAAAAGCACAAAGCTGGGATTGTTGCGAGGTACCAAACTTTCTGTGCGAAGCAAGAAAAGCAAGGTGTACTTTGGTATTTGATTCCTCTGATGACCTTACCTACGATCGTGATGCCTGCAAGCATTATGGCAATGTCCTATTTTTCGGGATACATGGCTTTTATTGGGATCAGTACTCTCTTGTTTTTCGCCAATATTACCCTGACGATCGCCGAGCAGCCTGTAAAAACAAAAGTCACTTTTTATTTACTGACGGTTTTGTTTCATGTGCTTGTTCCTGTTATTGCTTTTTCTTTTGAATTATTCTCTTTTTAAAAGACTTAGAGAATTGCAAAGGCTTATTTTTTACAAGCTTAAACCAGCACTTCCATTCCTTCTTTGGCTATTAAACAATTGGGAAATATATTTTGATATTTCTTTTCCTGGGTTGCCAAAAGGTTATCATCGTGGTTAGGGTCATGATGAGTAAAAATAAGCTGCTTTACCTGAGCTTGTTTAGCACACTCAATGGCTTGGCTAAAATTACTGTGTCCTCAAAACCCGATGCGTTTCCAATTCTGCATCGGTGGATTGGGCGTCGTGGATGAGTAAATCGGCATTACTGTTGGAAGTTTGGGTCACAGATCGGTATGGAGCCCCTAACACCATAAAATTTGATATACCAGACAGGATCTTGATTCATTATTGATTGGATTTCTTGTTAGCGACCGACAATTACCTTTTTAAAAATGCCATTCCCAAATGTAGTTCTTCTGCCAGGTCGTTAATGGTGGTATTTTGAAGCATTTGTTTCAAATCATCTCGAATTCCTTTAAATTGGAAATGCAACGGGCAGGGCTTTTTTTCATTACAGTTTTGCAGGCCCAGGCCACATCCGTTGAATATTTTGTCGCCATCGATGGCTGTAACGATATCGATAATATAGATCTTCGATAACTCTTCCACAGGGATTTCATACCCACCCGTCGGACCGTGAATGGAGTGAATGATTTCATTTCTGGACAGGAGTTGGAGCACCTTGGCCGTAAATGCAACAGGCGAGTCAATGGCTTCTGCAATTTGCTTCAGGCTGCAACGTTCTCCCCGTTTTGACAATCGGGCCAGGTGAATGCTGGCCCTTATTCCGTATTCGCAGGCTTTGGAAAACATGGAATGATTTTTAGGTCAAGATAGCGGAAATTGCTTTCTCGGACAAATTGGTCCTGCTTTAATTTAGCCTTCCTCCGTTCCTTCACCTGATTTAACTGACTGTTCTTCTATTTATTCATCAAATCATCTATTTTTAATCGCTGAAAAACCATATGAGCCTGACTACCTTCGAATGGGATCCGATTCAAAGGCCATTTTCACATAAGTATCGATGGCTTTTTGACTGATGCTGCCTGGAGTAATAATATCTCTTGCTGCTTTATTCGGGGTATTCCACTCCGTACTATCTCTGGGAGTTTCACCATACCCCCGCAAGTCAATCGCGTAGCAGGTATATCCCTGATTTAACATTCCATCCATTAAGGACAGATCCTCCCCTTCCACCTGCAGGTCAAAATCGGGGATGCTACTCCAGGTACGATCATGTACAAAAAGGATAATTCCTTTAGCATTGTCCGCTTCCTTTTGCCAGACTGCCATTGGGTGACCTTCAGACGTTACGGTATACTTTATGAGCCCTTTTTTACTGACAACTGAAATATCCTCTATCGTATCAATGGATTGATTGTCTGTTCTGCATGAGGTGGCGACGAGAATGATTAGCAGAAAGAGGATGGAGGTGGGGAAGGGTGCAAGGATTTCATCGAATGTATCCTATAACTTCCGCACTTGGCTGGATGCTTCCATATTCTTTTTGTCCGTGAACATTCCAGCCTATTTTTAAAGTTATGAATAGATTATTTGAGAAACTTTTACTTTCAATGGTTGCAGAACTTCTCTCCCATAATTGGTATGGTATCGATGGTTCTGTAAAAACTTATTATTATCACTAACCCATTCATCATCTGTATAAACCAATTTAAGTTCTTGACTCCATTCGACTCGAAGCATTTCCTGATAAATAGGATAACTTTCAAAAGACAAGTGAATGAGGTCTGCGTCGCAAACAATCTCCTCCAATAAATTTTTTGGATTTTGAGGTATCTTAGTGGCATTAATACAACCTAAAACCATTTCGATTTTATGGTTAGGATAATTTTGTTTTTTTAACCATTCATCAGCCAAACGCTTGCTCACTTCTTCGTGTCCCTTATAACATTCAACATGTCCTAAGTCATGAAAAGCAGCCGCAAGTAAAACTATTTCTAAATCATCGAGTGAAAGTCCTTCTTTTCTAGCAATTTTACCCGCTCCTTCAAATACGGTTAGCGTATGATGTAGGTTATGAAATACTCTATTCTTAGGTTGTTTGGCAATAAGTAATTGTGCTACATAAACAGAAGCCCGTAATGCTATATTTTTTTTCAACTTTATGTGTTTTTAATCAACCCTCCTTGGATTTATACAAAATAATTATCTGAATAAGAACAGCTAGCACTATTAGAAAGATGGTTTCGGCTTGGGTGAAAAAGTCAATATCTTTCATTGTTTCATTGCTAAGCAGCAGTTGTCTTCTTCCTTCCTCAAGTTGTATTTTAGATAAACCCTGAAGATTTAGTTTTACATCATTAATTACTTGTACCAAATCACTCCTGTATTCCATGTTATAATCTAAACTAATATATTTCTTTTCTGTATTTTCAGCTTTTTGCAAATCCCTTTTTAATCTAGTAAAAATTAATTCTTCCCGATCTGTGAATTTCGTTTGCTCATATCTTGCAATCAAGCTCCCCATATCCTGATTGACTTCCTTATTCCTATTCCTTGAAAAAAATGAATCTGATCTCACTAATGCCATCTCTTTCTCATGGATTAATAAAATCATATCAAAGATTAAATCATTGGCTACGATTCTATCCTCATATATGGTATTTATGGAATACTGTAATCGGTTAAAATTGTCTTTGTCTATTAGGTTTGTGGTTAGAACAATAGCAAATACCAAAAGAATACTAACAATCCATCTAATTTTGTTGAAAATGGTCATTTTATTACTTTAATATATATTTGAAAATTTCTAAAAATTTAAAATGAATTTGAAAGCCAATGAAAAAATATTCAGTCAAGTGATCTTCATTTTGCTTAAGGCAAGTTGTAATCCGGTAATATCTTTACAGCCGATAAAATAACTTTCTCCACTTTTGGTTTTAATGGCCAAACCATTCCTTCCAGATAAGGAATATCTTTTTTCATTATATGCAATATTGCCACCACTCCATTGCGCAGCTTCTGAGGTCTTAATTATCTCACATCTATCAATTTCACTCCAAGGTATAGTGTGTTTTTTCATCTGTACGGGTGACAGCTTGAACTTGATGTTTTTCTCTGTTATGGCTACTTTTAGTTTGAGCTTTGTTAGCCACCAAATAGTAATACCAATTCCGGAGGCTATTATAAAGAGAACAATAGCGCTGCCAACACTGCGTTCTGATGCAACTAAAAACATTATTCCCTTAATTATTGCAAACAATCCTACTATTCCTAAAATTATCGGTACCAACCTGTTTTCGTATTGCTGCGTTTCCTTAAATTTTATTTTTGACATAATTAATTTCTTTTAATTAGAAACCGTTAAAAGTACCCCCCCCCTTACTTTGTTTATATTAAATTAACACTAGGTTAATATTGAATTAATATTTAAAAATATCTTCAATTGGGAAAGGTTGTTCTTTTTTAACCTATTTCGCTGAATCTCTCTTTTTTCATCCCTCTCCTGAAGTGAACAAATAGAAGATAAAGGGATAAGTGGTAACATCCTTAATGTGCTTACGAGCGAACCTGTAAGCTTTCCATATGAACTTTTATTTTTTAGTTAGGTGGCTCCGTTTTATTCAATAGGCAAGATGTAACAATAATTTTTTACTCCATCTTGCCTTGTTTCTACGACTGAAATTAATCTAATGATTTGATTTCCAAACCAATGACGCTGCTCCTAAAAGTGCGGCTTCGTTAAGGGCCAATGCAGAAGGAGAAATAGCAATTTTTGATTGATAAAAAGGCATTACATGTTGGCGAGCGGTTTTGAGGACGGGCTCCAATAATATATTCCCAGCACTAGAAAGCCCTCCTGACAAGAAAATAGCTTCCGGTTCAAATATGGTGTAGAGGTCTGCTATTTTTTGTCCTAAAATTTTACCGGTGTAATTAAAGGCTTTTAAAGCTATCTTATCGTCTTCAAGTGCCGCTTCATAAATCATTTTGGGGCTTAATTGGTCAAAGCTAATGGAACGCAAACGGCTTTCCAACCTTAAGTCTGCCAATAATTTATACACCGTCCTTTTGATACCCGAAGCAGAGACATAGGTGTCAAGACAACCTTTTGATCCACAACCACATTTTCTGCCGTTTTTTCTTACCACTATATGCCCAAATTCGCCTGCTTTTCCACTTGCCCCTTGTAGTACAATACCTGATGTCACAATACCGCAACCAAAGCCAGTCCCCAGAGTTAGCACAATATAATCTTTCATGCCTTTCGCTGCACCAAAAAGACCTTCCCCCAAAGCTGCTGCGTTTCCGTCATTGATTAAGAAAACAGGTAACTTATACTTTTCTTCAAAAAGCTGAACAATTGGAACGTCATTTAAAAAAGCAAGATTTGCAGCACCTTCTATTGTCCCTTTTTTAGTGTTGCAAGCGGGAGTTCCAATACCGATTCCCAATAAAGTATATGAAAAGTCCAAACGACTCTGGAGGGTGGCGATTTCCTCAAATAGTTTTTCAAAATACCTTTTTTGAGATTTATAACCTTGAGAGGGTACAGCCGTTTTTTCGAGTATACCCGTTTTGAGGTGAACCAATGCCAGTTTGGTTGATGTTCCTCCGATGTCGATGCTTATGACTATTTCCAAAAATTGATTTTTTAAAATGAGAAAATAATTTTTCAACTTCCCCTATTCCACTACAATTTCATCTACAAAAAGCCAAACGTCACCGCCAGTCTTAGGATGTTCTCCAAGGTTTTTTGCTAATACTTTCAGGTATTGAGCATTTGTATTTTCAATTGGAAAAAGAACGGAGACAATACCATTCTCACCCGATATATTTTTTTCCAATCCTTGCTTTTTAAAATCTATTCCGTTATCGGAGCTGTAAATCATTACTTCACTCGGTAAGAAAATCCACGAACCATTGTCGTTGAAAAACTGGAGTTTCACTTGCTCAATATTTTTAACTTCTCCTAAATCAATAACCGCCTCAAAATCATCTCCTATAAATCCGAGCCACTCACCGTCTTTGAAATTAGTTTCGCTTGCAGCAATACCGTTGATGAGGCCAGTAATACCTGAGCCGGCATAAAGAGGTGCAGGTTGGGATTTCAAAGCAATGGATTTGCCAGCGGCTTGGTGAAATCTCACCTTTTGTTCTGTGCCTCTGCCTGCCTTTTTGCCCTTCAAAAACGCCTGCGCTCTGATGGTCGCATTTTCTGTGAGAGGAAACGGTCTTTTATACAAATTAGATTTTTGTGTGGGCGTTGTTCCATCGGTGGTATAAAAAATTGCTGCGTCCTCGGCAAGCGTTTTAAATTCGATTTCAATACCCTTTCCTGTAGCATGGGCGTTTAATTCCAATTCATACAAATGATTGGCTGCGTTGATTCCTGCATAATCAAACCGCTTGAAGTGATGTCCCAATCTTTTGACAAAATCTTCAAAATCCTTATGTTCCAATTTTGACCAGGCTACTTCTGCCAATGCCGTTGCACGAGGGTAAACCATATATTCTACTTTGTCATAAGTCTTAATATATTCTGACCAAAGGTTACCTTGTACGCCCAAAATATATTTGGCTTCTTCGGCACTCAATTCTTCGGGAACAGGATTGTAAGCATACACTTTTTTCAAAGGCAAATGTCCACCTATGGCAAGCGGTTCATCAGGGTGATCAGATTGATAATAGTCAAAATAACAGTAAGTTGTGGGAGTCATAATGACATCGTGCTTTTGTTTGGCTGCTTCAATACCCCCTTGCTCGCCTCTCCATGACATAACAGTGGCATTCGGTGCCAAACCACCTTCCAAAATTTCGTCCCAACCTATTATGTTTCTCCCCTTTGAGTTAATGAATTGCTCCATTCGGGTGATAAACCAACTTTGCAATTCATGTTCGTTCTTAAGTCCTTCTCTTTTCATTAGGCTTTGGCAAAATTCACTTTCTTTCCAACTTTTTTTAGGACATTCATCTCCTCCGATATGGATGTACTTGGAGGGAAACAAGTCAATCACCTCTGTCAAAACATCCTCTAAAAATTGAAAAGTTTCTTCTTTCGGGCAATACACATTTTCCGAAACGCCCCACAATTGCCATACCTCAAATGGACCTTCTGAACAGGCCAATTCAGGATAAGCGGCAATAGCTGCTTGTGCATGACCTGGAAGTTCGATTTCGGGAATTACGCTAACAAATCGTTCTTTGGCATATTGAACCACTTCTTTGACTTCTTCCTGCGTATAAAATCCACCATATCGCTTGCCATCAAACTGGTGTGGTTGGTCGCTGTAATGCCCTATCAGAGTTCCCTTTCGAAATGCCCCTATTTCGGTGAGCTTAGGATATTTTTTAATTTCAATCCGCCACCCCTGGTCTTCTGTCAAATGCCAGTGAAAAGTGTTCATTTTGTGGTAGGCCAAATCATCAATATAACTCTTGACTTCTTCTACATTGAAAAAATGGCGAGCTACATCAAGGTGTAAGCCCCGATAGGAGAATCTTGGTGCATCTTCAATTGCTATTGTGGGAACTATCCACTCCGTCTTTTGCTGCACTTTATCGGCGTATATTTCAGGAGGGAGTAATTGTAAAAGCGTTTGAACGCCATAAAAAAGACCTGCAGGTTGTGATGCCGAAATATGGATTTGCCTGGAATCGACATCTAAATGATAACCTTCTCTGTTTTGAATATTTTCATTTAAAGAAAACACAAGAACATTTTCATCTGATGACCCCAAAGGCAGGCGAAAACCAGCCGCTTTTTCAAAGCGATCATTTAAATAATTGAGTACATATTGAACATCGGGATGCTCACTTTCAATTTTAAGTTGAGTCGATTTGTTTATCTCAAAGCTGCCTGATTTGATCGTCAGTTTTTCAGGCTGTGGAATAATGGCAACTTTCAGGTTGTCAGGGTTCGTTTTTTCCCTTGCTGGGGAACAGGAAACTGTCATTAGCAAGAGGATTATAATTATAGTGAAAAAATCGTTGTTGTTGCGTTGCATTTATTAAGATTTATGGATAAATACCCGTTTTTTATAATCTAGTTGATTTCAATATTTCTCATTAATTCTATCCTCCTTTTTTTTGCATAACCCCCAACGCTCTTTTCTTCATCCATGCTCCACGGGTAAAATCTGGAAAAACAACAGGTGCACTACCCAGCTGAACTGAAATTTCAGAAAGGGCAAAGACCACCGACCATGCTACTCCGTCATACACATCCATGTCAAGTGGTAATCCTTTATTAAAACAAGTAATTAGCCTGTAAACCATCAAAAAGTCCATTCCACCATGTCCCCCGTGTTTTTTAATGATCTCTTCCATATCTTTCCATAAATCACTTCTGTACATCGAGCGATATTCGTTATACTTCTTTTCGGGAAGAAAATGATGGCTGTCTTTGCCCAATACGGAAAGGCGGCTGGGATAGCCTTCATGATAAGCTTTCGTGCCTGCCAATACATTTTTGCGGTTATAAGGACGAGGAGTGATCACATCGTGCTGCAACAGAATGGTTCTCCCCATTGCTGTTTTTATCAGGGTATTGTTCATATCCCCATGCTTATAATTCCTGGTATTGGACATCTCATGGGTTTGAGGCAACCCGGCTGCCAATGCATCCATACCTTTCTGATGGCTACTCATGGAAACCAGTGTGTCAAATTTATCACCTCGTTGAATATCCATGTATTGTGCTATCGGACCTAAGCCATGTGTTGGATAAAGATTGCCATCCCTTTTTAAGTGGTGTTTACTTCGCCAGTTGTTATAATACGCTTTATAAAAATAGTCCCTCAAGTCATGGATGTAGGCAGCTTCGCCGTAGGTCAATTCTCCGAAAACACCTTGCTGTGCCATGTTGAGTACCCAAAGTTCTTCATCCCCATAACATACATTTTCCAGCATCATACAATTTCGTTGGGTTTCTTCTGCCGTATTTACCAAGTTCCAACAATCTTCCACAGAAAGGGCAGCAGGTACCTCCACCCCAACATGCTTTCCTTTTTTCATAGCATAAAGGCTCATTGAAGCATGAAATTCCCAGGGTGTAAAAATTAGTATCAAGTCGAGGTCGTCCCGGTCAGCAAGTTTTTTCCATTCATTTTCGCTACCGGAATAAGAAGTGGGCTTATTATCAGTGAAAGAGTTTAGTGCCAGATCGCACCTCTCCTTTCTAATGTCACAAATGGCAACTATTCTTGCATTATCCGGTGTCATTACTTGTACCAGTTTCATCATACTTAACCCCCGATTACCCAAGCCGATTATTCCAATTCTCACCTGGGCTATAGGTTCTGTTTGTAATCCAATTACCGATTGTCCCACAGATGTTTTCGATTCAAAGGAAAACAGGTATTCCTGAATTCCTTCTTGCCCGTTTTTGGCAAAATTGTAGTTCGGCAGTACTAAGCCTAAGCCGCCCAACATGCCTTTTTGAAGAAAGTCCCGTCTATTATTTTTCATTGGATATACGTTTTGAAAAGTCAATGAGTAAATTATTTGCCCTTAGTACCATTATCTTCACTTTTCACTTTTAACCATTTGCATTCTTATTTTGTCATTTGGAGCAGATTGGAAAAAGCCTGAGCCACTTATGTATTGGTGATTTTTTTGAAATTTATTTTTGTTTACCTACTTATTATGGACAGGATTTATTCAATGTTCTCAAATTGAAAAACATTATAGGGCAATGCTTTTCCTTTAACTGTTAGTGCGATTACTCCATGGGAGGGTACTTCAACATTCATAATGCTGTCCGTAGTCATTTTGTAGTTCTCTTTTTTCCATAAGTCTCTCAGGATATATCCTTTTGATGCATCAATACCGACGGTTTTAAGGTTAAAGGAGAAGGTGGATTCCTTCGAAGATCTATTTAATATGGCTACCGCTACTTTACCACTCATGGTAGAAATCAACGGTTTTGCCCAAATTTCCAAATCACCCTGATCAACCACTCTTCTTGCCTGATAAACAAAATCACTTTGATTGAGGGCTATTATTTCTTGGTTCGTGATTATTTCCATCGTTTCATCACTCATATTTGTCAGGTCATTTCCCAGCAGAAGTGGAGAATGCATCATGCACCACATGGTAAAGTGGGTTTTATCCTCTTCATAAGTCATCCCTCTGCCAACCTGCAACATATCCATGTCGTTATAGTGGCCTTGTGAGCAATACTTCCACAAGTCAGCATTCAGGTCTATAATCTTTAGTATCGATTCAAATTGATTGTCGATATCACCAGAAATCCTCCATGAATCGGCAATTTGTGTAACCCATGCACCAGGAAATTTCCATCTACAAACATTATAAATTGCATCAGGTTTTATCTGTTCTATTATCCTGCCTATTTCGGTATATCGGGATTGTTCATCAAGCACCAGCCAATCACCTCCGCACCAATCAACTTTGATAAAATCAAAATTCCATTCTTTTAAAAAAAGACGTAAATCTTCATATTCATGCCCATATAAACCTACCCCGACACCTATGCTGTCTTTATCCCAATAAGAAGCACAGGTATTCAAGCCCGCGTCCGAATAAATACCGGCCTTCAATCCATTGGAGTGGATATATTGTGCAAGCTTCTTCATTCCGTTGGGAAATCGCTTTAATAATATCTTCATTGATATTTATCCTGTAATTGTTCCAGCTTGCCCATCCCATTATTGGTTTTTTTAATACAACCACATCGTCGGTAGCAGGCATTTTCACAGGAATATTCCCTTTACATGAAACAATCAATATTAGTGTCAGGATAGGATATAGGTATGGTATTTTCATATTTAATACTATTCGACAACAATTTCATCAAAAAACATCCATGCACCTCCTCCTTGCGGTGGGCTGCCTAAGTTGGTCAATTTCACCCTAATCCAACGGACCTTTCGAGGCTCGAATGTGACCGTAAATTCCTTTAGCCTTACAAAACCGTGGTTTTCAAAACTATTTGAAATTTCCCCCGCCCAAGTGTAGTTTTTGCTATCAGTGGAAACGTCCACTGCAATATGACTAGGAAAATAAATGCCCGATCCTTGATTTTCCATACTACCTACCCCCACTGAAGAGATTTCTGTCAGTTCCTGAAGGTCAACCGTGATTTCTGCTTTGTCATCAAGCCATGCCTGCCATTGGCCATCGTGAAAATTCTTGCTACCACGAAGTACATTGACCATATTGTTTGCCCCTGTACCCTGGTACTGTTTGCTGTACATCGGTTCGTAAGCAACCGGCTTACCGATTGCCTTATGGAAATGAAAGATTTTCTCAAGTTTGTTCCCAACCATTTTGCCATCTTCATAAACGGCGGCTTTTACGGTGGTCGTGCTATTCAGTGTTATAGGTTCGGAGTAGACTTGAGAAGAGGCGTTAAAGGGATCGTCGTTCAGGGCATATCGAATTTTGCTATCCGGAAACTCATTTTGTAACTTAACGGTAACCGTCCCATTATCATTCAATCGACTTTGAGCAGTAACGGCATAAGCGCTTCGGGAATAGTTAATGTTCATAACATCGAATCGCCTGAATAAGGAAACTATTTTCTCCGCAAAATCATTCCAGCTCTTTTTTTCTTTGGGGGTCCATAAAGCCTCTGAAAGAGCGGCGAGCCTTGGGAACAGCATGTATTCAGACTCATCTTTGTTGGTGATAAATTCCGACCACAAATTGGCCTGACTTCCCAATATATGTCTTTTTTGTTCCATAGACATGGAGTCCACCACAGGATCGAAACTGTACACCTTATTGAGGGGAACATAACCGCCGAAGGCAATGGGTTCGTAATCGGGGTTCCCCTGGTATTGGTTTAGGTACACATCACCAGGAGTCATTATTACATCATGTCCTTCTTTTGAGGCTTCCCATCCCCCCTGATAGCCACGCCAACTCATGACGGTCGCTCCAGGAGCCAGTCCTCCTTCAATAATCTCGTCCCAGCCCAATAAGATCCGATTTTTTGAGCTTAAGAACTGCTCCATGCGCTTGATAAAATAACTTTGCAATTGTGCCGTCGTTTCCAGACCTTCTTCCTTCATTCTTCTTTGGCAATGAGGGCATTTTTCCCAGTTCGTCCGGGTTGCCTCATCGCCTCCTACGTGGATATATTTGGACGGAAAGAGTTCCATGACTTCTACAAGTATATTTTCCAAAAAACCAAAAGTCTCTTCCTTACCTGGGCAATAAATATCGGTAATGGGCCAGACCCCTCCGGACGGAACAGCGATGGCATTACCCTGGCATGAAAATTCAGGATAGGCGGCCAGCGCACTCATCACATGGGCCGGCATTTCGATCTCCGGTACCACAGTAATGCCACGGTCATGAGCAAAAGCGACGATTTCTTTTATCTCCTCCTGTGTATAGAACCCGCCATAAGTTGCTTTATCGCCAGGGCGGTTTTTGCTTCGGGCATCCCAGTGCTTGTCTTCCTGATCTACCCGGAAACCACCAATCTCGGTTAATTTCGGATATTTTTTGATCTCAATACGCCAGCCCTGATCATCGACAAGATGGAGGTGTAGGGTATTAAATTTAAACAGAGCCATCCGGTCCAGGGTCTGCAGGATATATTCCTTTTCAAAAAAATGGCGTGAAACGTCCAGCATCAGGCCGCGCCATGTATACCGGGGATAGTCGTTCATCTCAAGGGTGGGAATCGTCCAAATGGTTTCAGGCTGTGGTTGCAAACTTTCAATTTCAGGAGGAAGCAGTTGTCGCAATGTTTCAAGCGCATACAAAAATCCGGAATTTTTACCCGCTTTTATTTCTATGTAATTTGCCGTAACCTTTAATCTATAGGCTTCTTCCCCCAACTGAGCATCCTCTTTCAAAGAGATGAAATTGCTTTTGGGCGCCGTATCAACGATGGGGGGGGCAAAACCTGCGGAATTGACGAACTTCTTAGTTAACAAGGTAAAAAGTTTTTTTTGTCTCTGATCGGTGGTTACAAAGCAGGTTTCTGCATTAAATTCAAAAAAATCACTACCAACACTCATTTGGGCAGGCTCAGGAATGAGAACGATACTACTTTCTGCTAAATTTTTCTGTTTTTGGGGGGTGCAGGATATAGATATCATGCAAAAAATAATGGGAGTAAGAGTTTTAAAAAGTTTCATATCCAAAATTTAGAAAGTTCATGGAAACATGCTCTCAGCTTATTCGGTTGCTTTTATTCTCTTAGCAATTCTTCCAGGTTAATTCTTTGAAACACCAAATCCGCCTGGCTTCCCTCGTACAAAATCCCAATCGTATTTTCATCAATGCCCGTCATGCAGGAGTAGCCCCGGCCACGCCCCTCGTCTATGAGGGTGTAAAATTTTTCCGGCCAGGTCATGCCCTCGTCTTCGCTGATTTTTATCGTCATATTTTGGCGAACATATTGGTCAGCAGGATTGGAAAAAAGCAATATATCTTTTCCCTGATATTGCTGTTTTATCAAACTGGCCATACAAACGGGTTCTGGAAGCGCCTTTCGGGAGGTTGGATGTTCAAACCAGGTTTTCCCCAAATCTTTTGTAATGGCAACGGACCTGGCCCCTGTTCCGTTGCGGCCTCCCTGACCGCTTCCTCTGTCGTCCCGCATGTTGAGCATCAGCGAATGGTCGGATAATTCAACGACCTGCGCTTCTGTGGTTTTGGATTTTGCGCCTGTGCCGATGGCCCACGTCTTGCCGCGGTCTTTACTGTAAATGATGGTGGAATGAGGTACTTCATTTTGGTCTTTAAATTGAGCGGGAAAAACGAGCGTGCCATCGGCCATCATAATTCCCTTTCCCGGCCCGTCTAAAAGTAGGTGCCAATCGGTTTTTTTTATTTGGGAGGTGATATTTATCGGCTCCGACCAGCTGAGGCCGTCATCCTCACTTTTGACTAGAATCAATTGGCCGGTTTCTTTTGGCTCCATACCTTGTTTTGAAGCAAACCAGGCCCGCTTGCCTGGATTTCCGTGCAGCCACAAAGCAGCCACCCAGATGGTATTTGTTTGTCGGTCAACCAAAACAGCAGGGTCCCCAATGCCATTTTCTTTTTCAGGCCGCCCACCCCATTCGCCCATGTCCATAACAACTTTCATGGGTTCCCATGTTTGGCCGCCGTCAGCACTACGGCTCATACCTACATCAATGTCTTCCTGTAAATCCACACTGCTGTTTCGACGAATATCATATACGGCGATGAGCGTTCCTTGATTCGTCGTGGCTAAGCCAGGGATCCGGTAAGTATGGACCCCATCGTCATTGGCTTGACGCAAGGCATGCCCGATTCTTTTTTCAGTCGTTTGTTCGGTTTCTGCCAAAGCAACAGCAGCCTTATTGATCACCACTTTTGAAATAGCCGCATTTATTTTATGATCTATATCAGCATTTTCATTTAGGGTAAGCGACAGCCAAAAATAATGCTTTTTGCCAATGAGTTCTTGCTCCCCTTTCAAACTGATTTTGGAGGAAATGGAGGCGGTTTCGGCAAAAATATTGTTGGCAGAGAACTTCTCTTCTTCCGGCATGTAATGTACGCTCACTTTTTTGATGTCATTCAAGTCTGTGGTTCCATTTAGATCGATTTCAAAGGCTTGAACCGAAATAGCCTGATCGTCAATGGGTTGTATTTGGATTCGAAAAACGGGATTGTATCCCTTCCCAACCAATACAGGATACACGGGGGAATAAGCCTCCAAAGACTGTACGGCGCTATTCGGCTTTATTGACTTCTTGGAACAATTTAATAGGAGTGAAAAAATCGTAACCAAAATGAGGTAGTTGAATATATTTTTCATGCTGTTAATTTTATTTTAAGACATGTTTTTTAATTAGAGAGGCCCAAAGTTGGTATCCTTTCCCGTTTAAATGCAAACCATCATTACTAAGGCTGATGTCCAGTTTTTTATCTTCATTCAGAAAATACGAATGCAGGTCGATGTATTGATAGTTTCCCTTTACTCCTTCCGCCAGAGAATGGTTGATGAGGGAAATTTCATTCCCTTTATCGGTATGCCTGTTAAAGAGGCCGTAATACTCATTGACGGGTAAAATGCTTTGGACAAACACCTTGGTTTTCGGGCTTGCGAAGTTTATATTCTGTACGATTTGGCTGATATTCTCAATTATTTCATCTGTCGACTTTCCGACTGCCAGATCGTTGATTCCGATCATTAAAAAGACCTTTTCAGGCATTGATTCTGTGATCTCCCCAAGCCTGTCTAAAACTCCTTGGGTCACATCCCCGCTGATGCCTCTGTTTTTTACTCTTTTATTGTCAAAAACTTCGCTCCATTCACAACCGTCGGTAATACTATCTCCGATGAAAATGATTTCGTTCTTGTGGTTGGGCAAACTTTCAAAATGTGCTGTCTTTTGAAAGTAATAGGTTGAATGTCTGTTTGGAGAGCTTGAAAATTCCAGCCCGTTCATATCTAATGGAATGAAAGTAAACATCCAGTTCTGATAGTCAGAAGAGCCTGGAATTTTAACCAGCACCTTATTCCATCCTTTTTTCAAGGGAACTTCTACAGGGTTTCTCGTCCAATATAATTCTTCATCTCCCCAAGGGGTTTCTTGATCTTTGGAGCTTCCCCAACCACTACTTTTGGATGGCTTCCATCCTGCGTTTTGCCATTCAGGAGCGGGCAAAGGCTCATCATTTATCCAGATGGCGCCCCCATTGGCATCCCATTTCCCCTTAGCAGGAATGCCGGTATAAACTCGGTTTGAACGCATTGGGGTTTCAAAACCAACAAGTGTTTCTACGGTTCGGGACTTATCCGAATGTATATAAGTCAGCGCATAAGCGGTTTCCCCTTTTTGGGCATTGGGATAATATCCCCCCAATTTGAATCGATCTTTAATGACTAGAGTGTTTCCGACCGCTTCTTTCCAGCTTAGTTTTTGTTTTTGGTAGAGGTAGCTATTTTTTATCGTCTTCAATACTGCATCTCCCTCATCGCCTTGAAAAGGGCCGATAAGCTTCCAGTACTTCTCACTTTGTGAAAAATAGGGGAAGGGTTTGTTTTGGAAAAAAGTGTTTTTGTGGTGCAACAATATTTTTTCAAAAGCTGCAAAATAATCTAAAGCTTCCGAGCCTTTCGGCGGAAGGGTCATATAAAACTTTTCAGGAGCCTGGACAACATCTGCCGTCCAGCTTTTCCAAGCATAGGTGAGTATGGAAGGAAATACAGGATTTTGACTCAGCGCATCTTCTTCCTTTTCTACATTTACATCAGGCCAAAAACAAAGGATCCCGCCGATCACCTCGTTGTCGGAGGGGTAACCGATAGGTTTAAAAAACAGGCGTTGGATTTGGGTCATGGGTTCCCCGTTATTGATATAATTATTCCAGGAATCAATTTCCTGAAATGCCGCTTTTTCAAGGTGTTTGGTTTGCCAGGTTTGACGTATCACTTTGTTATTGGCCTTTAAACCAGGATTCCAGATAACGACTTTCCTTCCATTGTTTTCGCAAATACGCACCATTTTAGAAATAAACTCATCGGGGTTTTTAATCTTTACTTCGTCAGAGCCGATGTGGATAATAGGGCAGTCCGCCTGGGGTATTTCCGTGAAGAACTCATGGAGCACATTTTCCAAAATTTGCATTCCTTTTTCAGATTCCATTTTCACGCCCATTGACTTAACAAAGGAGTCACTATGCCCGGGCATATCGATTTCGGGAATAATTGAAATATGGCGAGCACGTGCATAACGGATGATTTCCCTGATTTCGTCGTAGGTGTAGTACATACCAGGGTCGCGAGTGGGGCGGTGATTTTCTGCGGCTGTAAGCTCGGGGTATTTTTTACTTTCGATACGCCAGGCGGGACGGTCGGTGAGGTGCCAGTGAAAAACATTTAACTTGTACATAGCCATGACGTCCAGTTGCTCTTTGAGTGCAGCAAGGCTTTGGAAATTCCGCCCAACATCTACCATGTAGCCTCTCACAGGAAAGGCCGGCGCGTCTATAATTTCACAAATCGGTATAAGCTTTTGGCCTTTTTTATTTTGTATTAACTGGCGGAGCGTCTGGAGCGCATAAAAGTAGCCTGCCCCATCTGCCGCTTCAACTTCAATTTGTAATTGGGAAACCTTCAAACGATAAGCTTCTTCCTCAAGTAGGTTATTTTTCCTAAAAATTATCGGCAGGCCGCTATTTGTAGCAGTATTTATTTGGTGGAATGCCAGGATCCCCTCTAATTCATCCAATAAAACAGGAGGGACTTCGGCAAGCCGGACTTTTTTCACTTCCAAAAATTCCTTTTCCCAGACAATGCTTTTAGGGTAAGGGATGAGCTTGGCAGGAGTGTTCAGCAAATCCTCCTTAGTCATGGATGCTATAAAGGTACCGACGGTTTGTGCCGGTAAAGAAGTCGCTAATAAAATAAATATTAATAATTGAAAAAAGGTTTTCATATTACCGTTGACTACAAAAGTTAAAAAATCCTATTTCCTCAAGCTCTCCTTTTAAATCGCGTACAGCTTTATCAGAAAGCGGTTGGATAGGCTGCCTGAACCATCCACAATCAACTCCAATCAGTTTCATAAAAGCTTTGCCTGCTCCGGTTCCACCATATTTCACTAAAAGCTGAACCATTTGTACCGCTTTAAATTGGAGTTCTTCTGCCATACTCAAATCGCCCGCTTCAAAGGCTTTGATGATTTGATTGTAAAGCGGAGCGGCATAATTATAGGTGCTTCCAACGGCCCCTTTTGCCCCAATAGCAAGCCCCGAAAGCAAGCCTTCGTCAATACCCCAAAGAAGGTCGTATTTCCCATTTTTATATCGGGAGCACGCATGGAATTCCATGATATCGGGATGGGTATATTTGATGCCCGCTAAACTTGGGATTTGCTCATCTGCCAATTTTAAAAATTCCAGCATGGAGAAATTTCCGCCCGTCAAAGCTGGAATGTGATAATAATAAAATGGCATATCTGGGACAGTATCCGCCACTTGTTTACAAAAATCAACCAACTGCCCAACAGAACGGGGCTTGAAATAATAAGGGCAAAGAACAGAAATGCCATCCAGGTTATACGCCCTTGCGTAATCAGCAAGCTGTTGCATTTCAAGCAGGCAAGTGCCACCGAGCATAAATAGCGCCTTAACTTTTTCGCTTTTTACTTCACCCCATTTTTCCATGACCCGCTTTTTTTCTTCAAAGCTGAGGGATACTCCTTCGCCGGTAGAACCACAAAGAAATGCCCCATTGACCCCATTCTTTTCATATAATCGGGCAAGTGTCTCGATTTGTGCCAACTCCAGTTTCCCTTTTTCATCCAAAGGAGTGAAGGGGGCTGCAATTAATCCTCTTAGTTTTTCCATCAACAACTATCGTTTTTTTAAGTTAAAATAAGTGTATTCCAGCTTTCCAGCCTCTGATTTTCCAAACAACAGGCTCGCAAAATATCCGATCACAATGCTTGAGAACATACCGGTAAAGGCATACATCAATAAGTGAACAGAGGTATGTTCTTTGATAATATATTGCAGTATTCCACTTAATAGCAAACCTGTCAGCGCTCCCATCCCATTCGCTCTTTTAGTGAAGATACCTAGGGCGAATATCCCACCCAGGCCTCCAGCGAATAGACCGACAATCATATTAAATTGGTCCCAAAGGGATGAAATACCCCATGAAGCCATGAGCAAAGCAAAACCAGTGCCAATGGTCCCGATGATAATGGTAATAAGACGGGCGGTTTTCAGATAGCTTAATTCATTCTTTAAAGGTTGAAGCCGACGGAAAAAATCAGTGGTGATAACTGTTGAAACAGAGTTCATACTACTATCGAGGCTCGACATAGAGGCGGCGAAAACAGCTGCAATGAGCAGTCCCGAAACGCCCTGTGGCAGGCTGTTAACGATGTACCATGGGAAAATGGCATCCGTTTTTTCCAGCATAGGAGTCAATAATTCGGGACTGGTTTTGTAATGTACAAAGAGCAGGGTGCCAAGTGTGAAAAATATCAAAGTGGAAGGCAATGCAAGCCAGGCGCCTGTTGTGATTCCTTTGGCAGCGGCTTTTTCATCTTTGGTAGTCAAATAGCGTTGAATAACAGTTTGATCACTGCCGTATTGTACAATATTCGAAGCAAACCCACCGATCAAAACAACCCATAAAGTCGGTTCCGAAAAGCTAAGGGTAGAATCAAAAATTCGCATTTTCTGAAAGTCGGCCACATAATTTGAAATATCATTTCCGTCCAGGTTTAAATATAGCAGGACTAAGGACAGAAGGGCGCCGCCCAACAAAACGATCACCTGTACTACATCCGTCCAAATCACCGCTTCTATTCCCCCTAATACAGTGTATAAAATACTCAAAACCCCCATTGTAAGAATACAGGTGTAGACATTAATGCCTGTTACAACGGAAAGCGCCAAGGAAGGCAGAAGCAGGACAATACCTAGTCGGCCGACTTGTAAAAAAATATACATGGCGCTGCCTAACAAACGCGTCGGCAAATTGAACCGAAGTTCGAGGTATTCATAGGCCGTCGTCAGGTTATATCGGCGGTAGAAGGGTAAAAAGTAACGAATAATGAACGGTGCGACCATTATAATAGTCATCATCAAAAAGAAATACAGCCAATCGGTGGCAAAGGTCTTGGCCGGAATAGCCATAAAAGTAATGGCGCTGAGCTGGGTTCCAAAAATACTCAACCCTGCCGCCCACCAGGGGATACGTTTACCACCTTTGAAAAAATCATCGGTGCTGTGCTGGTTTTTGGAAAAAACAAAACCGATGCCTACCAAGACAACTAAATAGACTAAAAGAACAATGTAATTGAGCGTCCCAAAATAAGTATCATTTGATAAGGTTACAGCCAAGATGTGGGGAGTTCGAACACAAGGGGCAACTTCTCCCGACGGTATTAAAATTTGGTCATTCCACTTTAGGGCTGTGGTAGTCACCTGGGCCTGACTTGGCAATTCGCCCATTTTTGCCCATGACTGGGTAATGGTATGAAATGCCCAGATCTCTTTTGCAAAGCCGGGATGTGATTGTAGGATATGGTCTCTTTCAGCAACCAGCTTTTTTTGAGCAGCGGAATCAGTCGCTTGATTAATATCTGCTCCCAATTGCTCCAACTGGTTAAAAGTATGACCATCATCCCCCCCAAACAGAAGAATATGATTGGCGCCCACTGCTACCCCCGTTCCGGCTGCCAGCTGAAACTCAGTATCCGTTTTTAACGGCCTCCATGTATTTGTAAGTGGGTTGAACTCATAAGAATCGGTGAGCATTTGGCTGGTCCTGTTTTGCCCTTTGAACCTGCCTTTGAAAAGATAAAAGCAATCTACCTCTCCATTGTTTTGCACAATCCCTACTGCATGCGTTCGTGGAGAGCCGCTCCATACGGGGAGTTCTTTCCAGCCAAGCTCTAAATTGGATAAGTCAAGCTCCAGAAAATACTTGCTTTCCGTCTGATCATCGCTAGCGGCCACATAAATTTTATTGCCGATTTTCCCGCCGCTCATATTGGCGAACGGCTTGGGTAAGGAAGGCAAATCCTGAATATTCACTTCCTTTTCCTGGGAGTCCCATTTCATTAAAAAAACGGTATTGAGAACGCTCGATTCGTTCATGCCGCCGATGCAGACCAGGCCCGCATCTGTAGCGACTGTAAGCCCGTAAGCAACTTTTTGTGGGAGCACAAACTGTTTGCCTGCAAACCATTGGTATTGCTCAGCCTCCATTTTTTCTAACACGTAGACAGCCTGGTGGTAGGCTTTGGCTCCGCCCTCCCATACACCTCCATTCGGGAAATTTGCCCCGCCGGCAATAATCAGAGCTTCATTATGAATGCCCATAAAAGCTCCGGCCAAGCCAGGTTGGCTGGATTGGTTGTTGCCGGGCGGGATACTCGCAAACTCTTTCCAGGAGAAGTTAACAAATGGAGCGTCCTCGTTCCCAAACATTACAATAGAACAGAGCAATAAAAAGGTGAGTACAAAATTTCTCATTTTTCGCTTTGTTTTGTTAGTTTTTCAAAATTTTGCCAGCATTCATACATTGCTCTTGGCGTATGGAAACACCCCTTCCACTTTCCTCCTTTCAAAGTTGTGTGTGGTTTTCCTTCTCTACTTAGGTAACCAAACCATTCCCCATGTTCAGGGTCAGGAAAATGTTGCCAGGCATATTGGTGTACTTTTTCATACCAACTCCAAATATCCTCACGACTAGTATGAAGATATGCTCTTGACAGAGCAATCAAAGCTTCCTGATGTACCCACCACAGTTTTTGATTCCACTCAAGCTGTTGGAGCGGAGCATTTTTGGCATCCAGGAAGTAAAAAATCCCACCATACTCTTTATCCCAGCCATATTCCAGGATTTCGAGGCAAATATCGGCCGCCCTTTCAATCAATCGGGGCTTTTCGAGCTTTTCGGCAATGTCCATTAAAAACCACATGGCCTCGATACCATGCCCAGGGTTAATGAGCCTGCCTTCATGAGTATCTAAAAATTGACCGTCGGTACCAACATGCTCATGGATAATTTTTGATTTTGGATTGTAGTGAACCTCAAAAATTTGTTCAACACAATTTTCAAAAATTCTCCTGCATTTTTCCGGCTCGACAATCCCTTCCAGTTCAAAACTCAGATAGGCAGTCATCATTGGTAATCCAAATGATTTTACAGGGCGAGTGCCTGTTGTTTTTTCAAACTTGCCTTTGGGATTATCCCTCCGAAGAAGAAATTGTTGGTACGCTTTTCTTGAAATTTCAAAAGATTCCTCATCGCCGGTTGCTTTGGCATATTCGCCAAAAGCAAGCGCTGCAAAACAATCAGCATAAATATTAAAGGCGTTAGAAAGTGGTTGGCCATTTCTTGTTAGTGAAAAGTAGAAATTCCCCATAAGATCCCTACCATGTTCCTTTAAAAATCGAATCCCGTTTTGAGCTATTCGCAACCAACTTTCTTTTTTTTCTACCCGATTGTACAACATAGAATAGGTCCAGACTTGCCTGGCTTGTAGCCAGGTAAATTTGTCGGTGTCATAAACATCCCCTGTCCTGTCAAGGCAGGTAAAATAGCCGCCCTGCTCCCAATCTAAAGAGTGCTTCCCCCAAAAGGGGATAACATTCTCCAACAGGTTTTCCCTGTACAATTTGGCATAAACACGGATTTGTTCTTGACGCATATTATTTGTTTCTACATCCACACAATAAAAAATTGAATATTAGAGTAGAAAGATAGAATGACTCTATTAATAAAGAGACTTGATTTGAATCAAAAATGGAGGTCTTTTTTCTTCATCCCCTTGTTTTGTCTCAATTAGGGTACGGAATCGTCTCAAAGTTCATTTTGATATTACCGACCACTGACTTTTTGCCTTCCCCACCTAACAATATCAACGACCCTTCATTTGGTAAAAAAGTAAGTTTCTCTGCCGAAAGCAGGTTTTGGTACCTCCACGTTTACCAGACTGGATTTAGAAGTTAGAGACAATACCGCCACCTATTTGATATGATTGAATACCTAAGATACATTTGAAGCCCATCTTCGATAATTTCAAAGCCTCCTGATTTCACACATTTATCAATATTTGTCTTGTGCATTCAAATTTTGCAAGTGGAATTGCCTAAATCACTTTCACTAACCTTAAAACAAAATTCAATATGAACAAACAAAATAACTCAACGAGCAGGTATCGCCATCTGAGATGGATTGGCATCTTAGGGATCTTCCTGCTGTATTTTGTAAGTGCCAAAGCTGATACTTCTGCGGTTGTTGAAGTGATTGGAGTCTCCGGCACCGTGACAGGAGCAAATGATAATTTACCTTTGATTGGAGTTGCTGTGGAAATCAAAGGTACCTCTACGGGAACAGTTACAGATTTGGATGGGAAATACTCCCTCGATGTACCTAGTGACAATGATACTTTGGTTTTTACTTATTTAGGCTATATTCCACAGGAGGTGCCGATTAATGGAAGAAGCGTTATTGATGTTGTTTTATCTGAAAATTCTGTTGAATTGGAGGAAATCGTCGTCGTTGGGTATGGAACCCAATCAAGAGCAAAATTAACCACATCAGTAGCCAAACTGAATACTCGAGTACTAGAAACCTCTACGAGGTCAAATGCTGCAACAGCGCTGCAAGGAACCATCGCAGGTTTGAGAGTAACAAATACAACAGGGCAACCAGGTTCTACGCCGCAAATTATATTGCGTGGAGGAACCACTTTTAGCGGTACAGGAGCTCCTTTAATTTTGGTAGACGGTATTCCCAGTTCGTTTTATGCCTTGAATGCAGACGATATTGAAACCATTGAGGTTTTAAAAGATGCAGCTGCAACTGCCATTTATGGAGCAAGATCTGCAAACGGTGTAATTTTAGTAACCACTAAAACGGGTAAAGCTGGAAAATCTTCTGTTAATTATAAATTTAAATATAGTATTAATAAAGAGAGGAACGATCAAGAGTATCTTTCTGCAGCCGATTTCATAAATTACAATAGGCAAGGACATGCTTATGCTGAAATGACTCGTGGCAATCCTAATTTTATACGTCAATTCATCAATGGCGACCAGTCTTTTGCAATTGGTGGGAACACTACTAACTCTCCATTCACCACACAACTTTTAACCGATGAAAACCGGTATCTCTTGAACCAACCGGGTTGGAGTTCAATACCTGATATTTTAGATCCTAGTAGGGAGATTCTATTTTTTGACAATAAAAATGTTGGTGATCGTATATACCAAGATAGTGACACAAAAGATCATTACCTATCTTTTGACGGAGGTAATGAAAGGGGATCTTATTATTTAGGTTTGGGATTATTAGATAATGATGGATTAATATTGGGTTCAGGATTTAAAAGGTACTCATCAAAGTTTAGTGGTTCTTACAAGATAAATGACAGGATAAAAGTAAATTCAAATATAATTTATTCTCACTCCAACCTGAGTCGAAGTCCTTTAGGAGGCGATGACACCGTATTTAGAAGATTTCAAGGTCAGGCGCCCACTTCCAGGGATTTTGACAACAATCCAGATGGTACCTTTTCAAATGTTTATGCTCCGGGGCAAAACCAGGGCTTTGGCAACCCTCTATATTATCAGGACAAATTTGTCAGGAAAAATTTGGAGCAACGATTAGCCGCATCCGTAGGAGTAGACTGGCAAATTCGTGATAATTTATCTGCTTCAGTTAATGCAAGTCACTTTGTCATAAACAACCATGATGAAAATTTTAATAGAGCTTACCGGGTAGGAAGTACTTCCGGTCCTTTGCGTAATGCTCGAGAGGCTTCTATCGGTTTAGCGAGAACATTAAGAAATCAGTTAACGGGTACGTTAAGTTATTTAAAATCTATAGGAAAGCATAACTTTCATGGTTTAGTTGGGGGCGAATATTTTAAAGATAACCAATATTCTACGTCAGCTGGAACAAGAAATTCACCCACTGATTTAATTGAAACCTTGAATGCTGGAGCAGAAGCCAATGGGATACCTTCTAGTTTTGAGTCAGAATACGTGATAGTGTCAACATTTGGAAGGTTTTTGTATGATTTCGACAATAAATACTTACTTAGCTTAACTTTTAGAAATGACGGTTCATCCAGATTAGGGAACAATAAGTATGATTTCTTCCCAGGTATTTCATTAGGTTATAACTTACACAGAGAGAACTTCTTTCAAGAATCTTCCATCAGCCAAATAGTTACCAAAGTAAAACCAAGGTTCAGTTATGGTGTAAACGGGAACCAGGAGGTATTAAGTAATTATGGAGTGAACGGAGCTTATGGAAGTCAAGGTGTTTATAATGGACAAACTGGATATGCCAACTCATCCCTGCCTACTTTGGGCCTTCTCTGGGAAAAGGCCACCACTTTTAATTTTGGATTAGACGCATCGTTTTTGGATAATAGAATTACCATTATCTCTGACTTTTACTCAAGAGACATTAAAGATAAATTAGCGAATCTTACCTTACCCTTCTATACTGGTTTTAGCAGCATATTAACTAATAATGGAACCATCAGAAATAAGGGGATTGAGTTACAGGTCAATGCGGATGTACTTAGAAAAGAAGATTTTAGCTGGAATGTCGGAGCCACTTTTACAAGCAATAGGAATTATGTAATTAAGCTTCCTGAAAATGATAATGACTTAAACAGGCAGGGAGGTACTCGTATTTGGAACCCATCCACAGGACAAGCAGAATGGGTTGGTGGTTTGCAAGAAGGACAACGAATGGGTAATGATCTGGTGGTAGCCTTTGAACAAGCTTCTATTTATGCAACTCAGGCTGAGGCCAGTGCAGATAATGAAATAACTGATGTGTTTATGCCAGCTGCCAGCCGTAATAAACGCTGGGCCGGTGATTCTAAATGGGTTGACCAAAATAATGACGGAATTATTGACGAACTGGACAGAAAAGTTATAGGTCGTACTACGCCTGATTTTGTCGGAGGCCTTACCTCTTACTTAAGGTATAAAAACTTTGGCTTTTATGTTAAAACCGATTTTGCTGTTGGACATTTGGTTTGGAATCATATCAGAGCAAAAGGTTATGCACAAACACAAGGTAATCTAAATCAACCTATAGAAGTATTAGATTCCTGGACTCCTACTAATACAGATACTGAATGGCCGCGAATGGTCTTTGTAAATGATGGAAAAAATGTATGGCGTGGTAATGAATCTGAAAGTAGTTTGCAGAATTTTGGAAATGAACAATTCTGGGAAAAAGGAGACTATTTAGCTATCAGAGAAATTACCTTAAGTTATGACCTTCCAGGATCTTTTTTCAAAGATGCTATAAAAGGAATGAGCCTTTATTTAACCTTAAGCAATATCCATTACTTTAAAAGTATGAGTGGTGATACCCCTGAGATTGGTGGTGTCCAATATGGAGCTTTTCCAATGCCTAGAACATTTACCGCCGGAGGTAACATAACATTCTAAATATTAAAAAAATGAAGAAGTACATATATATATTATTGACGATATCAATTGTCTTTTCCTGCTCGGGTGAACTTGATCTGGTAGCCCCAAGTGAATTGACAGCATCTGGCTTCTGGGATACAGAAGAAGGAGCAATGACTGCCCATACAGGTATGTATGCCAACTTAAGATCACAAGCTGGAACCTTCTGGCTATTAGGCGAAATCAGAAGTGATATTTGGGGAGGGCGTACTTATGAATCTGCCTCTAACGTTGATTTAATAGAATCTAATATTTCGGCTTCAACAGCGCCCTTTGGCGGATGGGGAGGATTATATACTAGCATACACAGGATCAATGATTTTTTGAAAAATGTACCTAATGTGGATTTTGTTGATGAAGGCAATAAAAATCATGTACTGGGACAGGCTTATGGTTTAAGGGCTTTATATTACTATACATTATTAAAAACCTGGGGTGATGTACCCATTATTCTGGAGCCTTTAACTTCAGTTGATCCAGCAGCTTTAAGCAGGCCTAGATCTTCACAAAGTGAAGTTCTGAACTTAATAAAATCCGATATAGAGGCTTCACTAAACACCTTTGGATCAGACGGCAGTTTTTTCCAGGGCTCAAGAATATATTGGTCTAAAGCAGCTACTTTAGCGCTGAAAGGAGATGTATATATTTGGTCTGGAAATTTACTTGGAGGAGGCTCTTCTGATTTTAATCAAGCTAAATCGGCTTTGCAAGAAATCGCTTCCTTAGGAGTGAGTTTAGTCCCCAATATTCCAGATTTATGGGGTGTCGGAAATGAAGTAAACGATGAGTTTATTTTTGCGATGCAGTATCAAAGAGATGAGGCCTCTAACATATACAATAGTATGACAGGCAGGAGCACAGAAATCAACCCACAGTTCAATGATAAGGGAGCTTCTATGAATGATTTCATAATTGCAGGTGCCAATAGATATGGACAGTCGGAAAAAACTATTTTGCTGTTAGACGATAATGATGATAGTCGTAAGGATGCCACCTTTATTAGGCTGTATATCGACGACAATGGTGGATCAGGTTATCCCACTTACCATGAACCTGCATATTTTGGGTCTGTTTTTAATAAGTTCCTGGGGCAAGTAAGTGGCACGGAACGCATATTTGAAAACGATGTCCCGGTCTATAGATATGCAGATGTTCTATTGCTTTTAGCTGAAGTTAAGAACCTCTTAGGCGAAGATCCCTCCACAGAAATTAATCTTATTCGCCAAAGAGCATTTGGTGAAAATTATGATGAAGGTATCCATGGGTTTACCAATGGATCTCAATCCGAAAATGCCAATGCAATTTTGGATGAGCGTTATAAAGAATTCATCGGAGAAGGTAAAAGATGGTGGGATCTCAGAAGAGCAGGCGATAGTTTTGTCATAGAAAATATCAGTTTTCTCAACCCTGGTGATGAATTTAAACTTCTATTGCCCATTACATCAGACATGATTGGTAGAAATCCTGATTTGCAACAGACATCTGGTTATTAGAATGTTGGGCATTCATGTAATTCGTGAATTGAAGATTTAACAACCAATGATTTAAAGTTTCATACATTACTACAATTAGAGGGGGATGAGAATCTCCCTCTTTTTTTATAAAAAAAGCAAGGTAGTATGGAAAACCTCAAAAGATATTTCCTCTCACTAAACCTATTGGTGTTAGTTTCTACAGTAAGTGTTTGGGCAAAGGTCCAACTGCCTGATCTTTTTTGTGATCACATGGTTCTGCAAAGGGGGATGCCCATACCTGTATGGGGAACAGCTGATCAGGGCGCACTTTTGGAAATAAGCCTGAATGATTTTAGCGTTAAGGCCAAAGCCGATTATTTCGGCAACTGGAAAACTGCTTTGCCTGTCATGAATGCAGGAGGGCCTTTTGAGTTGAGCATTCGATCTGAAAATGAAACGGTGAGGATAAAAGACATTTATATTGGGGAAGTGTGGTTATGTTCTGGGCAGTCAAATATGGAATGGCCCTTACGCCAGGCCATTGAAGGCGAAAAAGAATCCCTGAAAGCCAATTTCCCCAAAATCCGATTTTTTCATTTAAAGAAAAAACACGACACCTACAAAGCGCCTTACTCTAAGGAAGAACTAAAGGAATTTTCGAATGGGCGCTTTTTCCATCGGCCTAAATGGGAATTGTGTACTCCCGAAACCGCTGCCGTTTTTTCAGGAGTAGGCTATTTTTTTGGGAAAGAATTGCATGATTCCCTACACGTTCCTATCGGTTTAATTCAAGCTGCCGTTGGCGGTTCGCCTGCTCAATCCTGGGTAAGCAAAGAGGGCTTAGCAGCTCACCCTCAATTAAAACATTTAGTAAATAGTGTTAACACTTGGGTGAATTCGGACATCATCCACCCTTGGTTGGCAGAACGTGCAAAACAGAATTGGGCAAATTGGGAAAA
The DNA here is from genome assembly GCA_030430845.1 of Bacteroidia bacterium. Lineage (GTDB taxonomy): Bacteria > Bacteroidota > Bacteroidia > Chitinophagales > Saprospiraceae > JANQPA01. The sequence goes on from JAUIKE010000015.1 coordinate 38,247, forward strand.
AACGGAAAATGATTTTCTCCCAGGGCACCCTTTTGCACCTCATTATCTATTCGATGCTGCTATCAGGCCTCTTGCCCCTTATCCCATTCGAGGTGCAATTTGGTATCAGGGCGAATCCAATGCCACCCATCCGCAATCCTATCCCGCTATGTTTGAGAGGATGCTAAAAAGTTGGCGAAATCTCTGGGGACAAGGCGATTTTCCCTTTTATTTTGTGCAATTACCCAAAATTGGCAACCGCAGCCGCTGGCCTGAATTTCGACAAGCACAACAAGAATGCCTGGCTAACCCCAACACTGGTATGATCGTCACGCTCGATCAGGGACACCCAACCGATGTACATCCAAAAGAAAAAGCAATAATCGGAAAGCGGCTTGCCCTACTTGCACTTGCCAAAACTTATCATCAAAATATTGCCGCAGAAAGCCCGATGTTATCATCTTACAAATGGAATAAAGAGGAATATAAAATCACATTCTGGTTTAAAAATTTTTACGAAGGATTGGCTATTAAAGATGGGAATAAGCCCAATGGAATTTTGCTTCAAGGGTACATAGCACTAGGTAGTTTAGAAACTATAATACTTCCAGAAAGCGTAGTGGTCGCAAAAAATAAACTCATTATTTCTTACCCTGCTGATTTTATACCAACAAAAGTAAAATATGCCTGGGCACCTTACCCCGAAAACAATTTGGTGAACAGTGCGGACCTCCCTTTAGCTCCGTTTAAAATAGAATTGGAAGGCTCGAATTGACGGTTTGTTGCCATTGAAGTTATAAATAGAAAATATTCAAAATCAAAGGAAAAAAATGAAAAATATTATCAGTGTAGTCTTTTTCCTGTTTCTTTTAAGCATCAGTTTCAAATGCTTTACACAACAAAAACAGACAAATTTCGACTGGGAAAATCCAGCTATTATTGCCATCAATAAAATGGCTCCTCATGTTGATGTGTTTCCTTATGAGAACAAAAAATTGGCTGTGGAAAACGACCGTAGTCAGTCTAAATGGTTTCATTCACTTAACGGTTCTTGGAAATTCAATTGGGTTAAAAAACCACAAGATCGCCCTGTTGATTTTTATAACAAGGATTATGATGATAAAAAGTGGGATGATTTCAGCGTCCCCGCCAATTGGGAAACCAATGGCTACGGCATCCCTATATATGTCAATCATCCTTATGAATTCGGACCCCGTCACCCTAATCCACCCCATATTCCTCAGGACCACAACCCTGTAGGGTCTTACCGGAAATGGTTTGAACTGAGCGGAGATTGGATGCAACGTCAGGTCATCATTCATTTAGGAGCTGTAAAGTCTGCATTTTATATTTGGGTTAACGGACAAAAGGTTGGCTACAGTCAAGGCAGCAAATTACCTGCCGAATTTGATATTTCAAACTATGTTCAAGCCGGAAAAAACCTGATTGCCCTGGAAGTCTATCGCTGGAGCGACGGCAGTTATCTGGAATGCCAGGATTTCTGGCGAATTAGCGGGATTGAGCGGGATGTATATTTATATGCTAAACCGAAAGTTCAGCTGTCCGATTATTTTGTAAAGGCCGGTTTGGATGAACAGTATGTTAATGGCGTATTTGATATTGAATTATCTTTTCAAAATATTGACAAGGCCGCTATTACAGGGCATCAACTCGAAATCCAGTTGCTGGATACCGAAGGAACGAACATTTTCAACAAAAACCTTTCACTTGATTTAAATGAGAACAACCAGCTTTTTTTCAGCCAAAACCTTTCTAAGCCCAAAAAATGGTCAGCAGAAACCCCCTACCTATATAAGTTGCTGTTGACGCTTCGGGATGAAAAAGGAAATATATCAGAAGTAATTACGCACAATATTGGTTTCCGTTCGATAGAAATAAAAAATGGTCAGTTTTTAGTCAATGGGAAAGCGGTTTATTTTAAAGGTGTGAACCGTCACGAGCATGAGCCTGTCAGTGGACATGTTATTTCGAAAGAAAGTATGGTGCGGGATATTGAGTTGATGAAACAAGCCAACATCAATGCGGTGCGGACTTCTCACTACCCCAATGACCCGCTTTGGTACCAACTCTGTGACGAATACGGATTGTATGTAATAGATGAAGCCAATATAGAATCGCATGGTATGGGGTATGCCCTCAATCGAACGCTGGGAAACAACCCAAATTGGAAAGAAGCCCATCTCGCCCGAGTTATGGGGATGCTAGAAAGGGATAAAAATCATGCATGTATTGTCGGTTGGTCCCTGGGTAATGAAGCTGGTAACGGGGTTAATTTTTACGATTGTTATGATGCCATGAAAAAGAGAGACAATACTCGGCCTGTGCAATATGAAAGAGCTTCAGTGGGCTGGGGTGGGAACACCCATTTTGAATGGAATTCAGATGTAATTTGTCCTATGTACGCTCATGTAAAAGATTTAAAGCAGATTGCGGCAAATGAACCTGATCGCCCTCTTATCTTATGCGAATATGCACATGCAATGGGCAACAGTGTTGGAAATTATCAGGAATATTGGGATGAATTTTACGCCCATCCAAGGATGCAGGGCGGCTTTATCTGGGACTGGGTGGACCAGGGATTGTTAAAAGTAACCGAAAAGGGCGATACTATTTTTGCCTATGGTGGTGACTTTGGCGGCAAAGATGTACTAAGCGACAACAACTTTTTAATCAATGGTGTTGTTCAACCCGACCGTCGTCCCAACCCACATTATTGGGAAATTAAAAAGGTACATCAAAATGTACATTCAAAACTTGAAAATGCGACAGCAGGCAAACTTGCCATTACTAATCGCCATAGTTTTATTTCCCTCAATCATCTTTATTTGGAATGGGAAATTTTGGCAAATGGAAAGACGATAGAACAAGGCGTTTACAAAGAACTAAATATCCAAGCTGAGGAAACAAGGCAGCTTTCTCTCAACTATTCTTTTGATGCCAAGCCCAATGTTGAGTATTTATTGAATGTATATTATAAAATGAAAGAGGCAGACAAAGCCATCCCAAAAGACTTCGTTATGGCTTCCGAACAGTTTGCCCTGGCCTCACCCGATATTTTTCCAGAGCCTAAATCAAAATTTGCTGCATCATTGCAGCTTGAAGATAAAGTAGAAGCTATCCAAATTTCAGGTAACAACTTCACTTTGGTTTTTGATAAAAAGCAAGGTAGCATTTCTTCCTTGAAATATAGTGAAACAGAATACCTCCAAAAGAGTCTTCAACCCAATTTTTGGAGGCCGCCAACTGACAATGACTTTGGCGCAAAATTTCCCACAAAATTGAAAGCGTGGGAAGCCCCTTTTACTAATCCCCCTCATGTTACTTATCAAAAGTTGGATGCGGGCGCAGTTTCGATTAGTGTTCAGCGTCCACTCTTTTCCAATAATGCCATGGTGAAAAATATATTCACCATTTTTCCAAATGGCTGGATAAAGGTGACTCAATCGTTGGAAACCTATTATGGAGAATATCCATTTCTCCCAAAATTTGGAATGAGGATGGAACTGCCCAAGGCATTTGACCAGGTAGAATGGTATGGGCGGGGTGAACATGAATCTTATGAAGACAGGAAAACCAGTGCTTTTATTGGAAGGTACAAAGGTTCAGTGGCAGCGCAATTTCATCCCTACGTCCGTCCACAGGAAAATGGGAATAAAACAGATGTGAGATGGATGTCTGTCAGCACAAGAGATGGAAAAGGCTTATTAGTAGTCGGAACACAAGCCTTGAGCATGAGCGCCTGGCATTACCGGGCAGAAGACCTTTCTCCTGGAGAGACTAAGGGACAAACCCATCATGGTGAGTTGAAGGAAAGAAATCTAACCACACTTAATATTGACTGGAAGCAAATGGGCGTTGGTGGAGACAATAGCTGGGGGGCACATCCAATGTCCAAATACAAATTGCTTTATCAGCCCTACTCTTATTCATTCTGGTTGCGTCCGGTAAAAAGCGAAAAAGAACTGGAAACCGCTTTGAATACCGTATGGTATGAGCATTAAATAATATTTCAAAAAATCAAAATTAAATATTGATGAACAACATCTTTGAAAAAATACCAACAAAAATTCATGATAATTCAGTAGAGGCTTCAAAGGCTATTGCTCGTGAAATCGCAGATTTGATTCGCACCAAAGCTAAGTCAGAGGCCAATTGTGTACTTGGTTTGGCTACAGGTTCAACGCCGACCGGCGTTTATGACGAACTGGTTCGTTTACATCGAGAAGAAGGATTGAGCTTTAAAAATGTTATCACTTTTAATCTGGATGAATATTATCCGATGCAAGCGGATGCACTGCAAAGTTATGTCCGCTTCATGCGAGAATATTTATTCGACCATGTGGATATTCTTCCTGGGAATGTGAATATACCCGACGGCACCATTGAAAAAAATGAGGTGCGGGATTATTGCCGGGCTTATGAACAGAAAATTGCTGATGCCGGTGGCCTGGACCTGCAAATTCTAGGGATTGGTCGGACGGGGCATATTGGTTTTAATGAACCTGGTTCGGGGCCCAACTCAACTACCCGCCTGATCAGCCTCGACCATATTACCCGAAAAGACGCGGCCAGTGATTTCTTTGGCGAAGAGTATGTTCCATTTAAAGCCATCACTATGGGGATAAAAACAATTATGGAAGCCAAAAGAATAATTCTTATGGCATGGGGAGAAGGCAAAGCACAAATCATTAAGAAATCCGTTGAAGGTGAGATAAGTGACTCTGTACCTGCTACCTACCTCCAAAATCATTCAAACACTCAATTCATACTTGATACGGCATCTGCTGCTGAACTGACCAGGTGCAAATCTCCCTGGCTTATAGGAAGCCTCGACTGGAATGAAGAATTGGTGAAAAAGGCTGTCATTTGGTTAAGTCACAAGGTACAAAAGCCGATCCTTAAATTGACAAATACGGACTACAGCGAATACGGAATGGTGGATTTAATAACCGAGTACGATTCCGCTTATAATATCAACATCCGCATATTCCGTCAATTGCAAAGTACCATTAATGGTTGGCCGGGTGGAAAACCACAAAGAGATTATTCATATGGGGCTGTCAATCCCAGGCCGGAAAAAAAGAGGGCGGTTATTTTTAGCCCACATCCCGATGATGATGTCATCTCTATGGGGGGGACTTTTATTCGTCTGGTTGATCATGGGCATGAGGTTCATGTTGCTTATCAAACTTCAGGGAATATCGCTGTATTTGACGACGATGTAATACGTTTTGCAGATTTTGTGAATGACTTTCATGCCGATTTTGGATTGGAAAAAGCGGTTACGCAGTCACTTTTTCAAAGTATACAGCAAAAACTGAATGCTAAGAAACCCGGAGAGACTGATCCTGCTGAAGTACAAAAGCTCAAGGGCCTTATCCGTAAAGGGGAGGCGAAAGCGGGCTGCCGGTATGTCGGCATCCCCGATTCTCAGGCGCACTTTCTTAATTTGCCGTTTTATGAAACAGGTAAAGTAAAAAAGAAACCTCTGGGTGAAGATGACATCCAAATAACCATTGATTTTCTTGAAAAGATCAAGCCTCATCAAATTTATGCTGCGGGAGATTTGTCGGACCCACATGGAACCCACCGGGTTTGCTTAAGTGCTGTTTTTTTGGCATTAGATGCGCTCAAAAAAAGAAAAACCGAATGGCTTGACGAGTGCGAGTTTTGGTTGTATCGCGGAGCTTGGCAGGAGTGGGATATAGAAGATATTGATATGGCGGTACCACTGAGTCCTGATGAATTGACACGAAAGCGGAGGGCCATTTTTAAGCATCAGTCACAAAAGGATCGCCCACTTTTCCCAGGAAATGATTCCAGGGAGTTTTGGCAGCGAGCGGAGCAACGCAATCGTACTACTGCCAGGCTTTATGATGAATTGGGACTGCCGGAATATGAAGCGATTGAGGCGTTTAAGCAATATGATTTTTGATTGGACATTGAGAATTGCAAAAGCAAATCTATCAAATTCGAATTCCATTAATGAACGTCCAGTATATTTTAGAACAGTTCCAAATGGAAGGGCAGGCACAAAAAGTCATCCCTTTTGGAAGCGGGCATATCAACCCTAATTGCTTTTAACTTAGATTCTATTTTTATGAAACAAAGACCTTATTTGCTTTCAGAAACAAATTGGAAAACAGTCAAGGGTAGTAATTTCAAAATTGCACTTCTTCCCTGGGGGGCAACAGAAGCTCACAATTATCATTTGCCTTATGGCACCGATAATTATGAATCAGAATATGTTGCGGCAGAGTCAGCAAGATTGGCGTGGGAAAAAGGAGCAAAAATCATTGTACTGCCTTGTATTCCTTTTGGTGTAAATACTGGACAACTTGACGTCAAATTGTGTATGAATTTGAATCCAAGCACACAATATGCCATTCTAAAAGACGTAGTGGATGTTTTGCTGCGGCATAACATCCACAAACTCGTCATTATTAATTCCCACGGCGGCAATAATTTCAAAAACATGATTCGGGAAATGTCAATTGATTTTCCTGGAATGTTTATATGCAGCGTGGACTGGTGGAGAATCGGAAACGCTAAAGAATATTTTGAGGAGCCGGGTGACCATGCCGGAGAGTTGGAAACCAGCGTCATGATGTATATTCAACCAGATTTGGTTTTGCCACTAAAGGAGGCAGGTAAGGGAATGGGTAAAGGCTTCAAAATTAAAGGCTTGAAAGACGGCTGGGTAAGCGCACAACGCCAATGGACAAAGGTGACTGAGGATACGGGAGTAGGCAATCCTGAAAAATCAACTGCTGAAAAAGGAAATGTTTTTTTGGAAATGACTACCCAAGAAATAAGTGCTTTTTTGGTGGATTTAGAAAAAACAGATTTGGAGGATTTGTATGAAAAGTAAGCTATGCTGAGAGCAATACTCATCATTTTTGCCTTCCTCATGGCCGGAGAAGTTTTGAAATATGGATTGGTTCTTTCTATCCCAGTTTGTTAATCATTCTTTTGCTTTACATACTCCGAAGGCAAAACTCCAAAGAAATCACGAAAGCACCTACTAAAATATTTAGGAGTCTTAAACCCAACTCGATAACAGACATCCGAGATGGGCAGATTTACTTGTTCCAAAATCTGAGCAGCTCTTTTCAGGCGAATAACCTTAATGAATTCATTAGGAGTATGATCCGTAATGGCCGGCAGCTTTCGGTACAAGACAGGGCGGCTTACTCCGGTTTCTTTTGCCAAAATATTAACATCAAATTCTGAATTATCCATGTGCTTTTCGACGGCTTCAATAGCTCGTTGAAGAAAATTTTGGTCGGGCGTGGTAAGTGTGATTTCGTGTGGCTCAAGAAGCGTATTTTGACTGAACTTTTCTCTAAGACGCTTTCTTGAGTTAAGGAGGTTCTTGACACGTAGTTGCAATATGCTGAGGTTAAAAGGCTTGGTGATATAGTCGTCTGCACCTGTTTCCAGTCCTTCAGTTTGATAAAGTAAAGATGTACGAGCAGTCAGCAAAATAACGGGGATGTGACTTGTTTCGAGGGTCGTTTTAGATTTTCTACATAGCTCCAGGCCGTCCATTTCGGGCATCATAATATCGGAAATGATCAGATCTGGCGAATGCATTTGAGCTAAGTTCCAGCCTTCGCTTCCGTTAGCAGCTTCAATGATACGGTACTGCTCCATGAATATTTTTTTCAAATAATCTCTAACCTCACTATTGTCTTCAACAATTAATAGTTGTGGGGCATCAGCGGGCACGAGCGTTTCGTCGAAGGGTAATTTTTTTTCGTTGGCAATTTGATAGTGGGCAGAATGTTCACTCCCTTTATAGTCAGAAATAACCTCCTCTTCCTTGAAATGTTTTACACCTACCGGTATCTCAATAATAAAACGGGCAAATTTCTCTTCTTCACTATCGACGGAAATAGCGCCATGGTGTAATTCGATTAATTTTTTCACTAATGCCAATCCAATGCCGCTGCCAAGGTAATTTCCGGTATAATCCTGATCGAATTTGTGAAACCTGTCAAAAATATTGGGCAGATCTTTCTTTGAAATGCCCTTGCCCGTATCCTCTACAATAACTTTAACCATCTTTTGTTCTTGAGTAATATGGATACCGATATGGCCGCCATTAGGGGTGAATTTGAAGGCATTGGAAAGGAGATTGAAAAATACTTTTTCCATTTTGTTGCTATCGTACCATAAATTAATCACCTCCGGCTGATGAGTAAAGGAGAGCTTAATATTTCTTTGCAGAGCGAATTCTTTGAAAGATAAAATGATTTCCGCGATAAATTTCACAAAATCACTTTTGGCCACTTTTAATTCTTTATATCCTGCCTCCTGTTTTCTGAATTCAAGTAATTGATTGACTAGAAGGAGTAAGCGATTGGCGTTTCTGTTGATGTTTTGCAACTGATCGCGTACTTCCTTGCCTACGTCTGCTGAGGTGATCAATTCCTGGATAGGACTTAAAATTAAGGTTAAGGGGGTTCGGATTTCATGCGAAATATTAGTAAAAAACCGGAGCTTCATTTCATTTAATTCTTTGTTTTTTTTTCGCTCCAGACGTTCCAGTCTTAATTCATTTTTCAGCCTGAAACGAGCAAGGTAATATTCCCGGATAAAATAAATAGAAACAAGTAGAAATAGACCATACAGCATATAAGCCCACTTGGTCTTCCAAGGAGCAGGCAGAATGCTTACCTTTAATTGGGTAGGGGAGGCGTTCCAACTTCCTATAGTGTTGGTAGCACGTACCTGGAATTCGTACTTCCCGGGAGCCAGTCTCGAATAGGATGCATACCGCCGGTTGGCATCTGTGTAATTCCATTTCTCATCTATTCCAATCATTTTATAGGCGTATTTAACATTATCCGATGCAGCAAAATCCAGAGCTGCAAATTCAAAGGCAAAATCATCAATGAAATGAGGAATGGTAATTGCGGATTCCTCATCAATTACCTTTTTCAAAATAACCCTCTTGCCTATTCTTTCTCCTGCCTGAATGGAGCGATTAAAAATTTTCAAATCGGTTATCATGCATGAAAAGCTTTCATTTGACCGCTCTTTTATCTTTTCAGGGAAAAACATGTTAATACCGTTGGTGCCGCCAAAATACATCGCTCCGGTTTGTGCCAAACAAGAAGCTCCTAGGTTAAACCCGTTTCCCTGCAATCCGTCACTAATGCTATAATTGATAAAGGTTTTTGAGTCCGGGTTAAATTTGCTTATGCCCTTTAAGGTGCTGATCCAAAGATTGCCCTCCAGGTCCGCCTCTATGCTTTTTACAACATCATTTGATAAACCCATTTTTTCCCGATAAACAGTGAAAGTTCCTGTCACTCGATTAAAGTGATTCAAACCTCCTCCAAAAGTGCCGATCCAAAGCTGACGCTTGTCCGGCGACTCAAAAATATCAGTAATGATATCATTACTAATGCTGCCGGTATCACCGGATTTGGTTGTATAATGTATAAAGGTTTCATCCGCAGGATTAAATCGGTTCAAGCCTCCTCCGTATGTGCCAATCCATAAAATACCGAGATGATCCTCATATATTACCCGTATATCATTGCTATTAATACTGTGTGGATTGGACGGGTCAAACTGAAACTGTCGGAATTGGTTATTTTCCCAGTTATATTGATTCAGGCCGCCATCAGCAGTGCCAATCCACAAATTACCTTTTAAATCTTCGCAAATTGTCCAAACTCTTTTCCCCGAAAGTTTTGACCCATCAGCACTTTCATTGAAGTCTTTAAATATCTTGGTTCTTCGGTCAAATAAATATAAGCCTCCTCCGTCCGTCCCAATCCAGAACCGTTCTTCGCTATCTTCAAAGATCCGTTGTACATTATTCTTAGAAGCGCTCCCATTTCCGATGGACTGCAAATAATTGGAGAATTTACCGCTTGCAGGATTAAAGTGACTCAGCCCTTCACCATAGGCCCCAATCCATATCTCTCCTTGTTTATCCTCATAAATCGATTTTATTAAATTGCCATTCAAACTGCCCGGTTTACCGGCAATGGGATAATAATGTTTGATCTGTTGCTTTTGAGGATCAATCCAATTAACTCCTTTATTGACCATACCGAACCAAAGAATTCCAGACCTGCTTTGATGAATAGTGTTGACCAAATTGCCGTTTAAACTATATGGATCGGCAGGCGTGTATTGATGACGGATAAATATTTCCTTCTCCCTGTCAAAAATATTCACCCCTCCTCCATTGGTCCCCACCCAAAAAAAACCATCTCTATCTTGCAAAATGGAGGAGACATGATTGTTGCTTAGACTTTGAGGGTCACTTTGACGGAACTGCCAGGAATGAAATTGTCCACTCGCTTCATCAAAACGATTTAACCCTCTAAATTCAGTTCCAATCCAAAGAATTCCTTCTCTATCTTCATAAACTGTTTTGACGGAATTGCTGCTGATACTATGCTGCTTGTCAGGTTCATTTTGGAAATGAACAAAGGGTGAGTTTTCACTAATGGGTTTGTTCAAATCCAGCATATCGAGGCCTGCCGAAACGGTTCCAGCCCACAAACGGTTTTTTCGGTCAATAATCATGGTCCAAATGTTATCGTCCGCCAAACTTTCAGGATCGTTTGGGCGAAAACGAAAACGTGTGAAACATACCGTTGAATCACAATGAGGATGATCTTGATCATTGAAAATAATTCGATTCAATCCATTGGTCAGTGTGGCTACCCAAATTGCACCGTCTTTGTCTTCAGCAATGCTGTAAACTCTATTCCCACTGAGACTGTTGAGGTTATTAGGTTCATGTTTGAAGTTGCTGAATTGCTCGGTTTGCGGGTTAAATCGAGATAAGCCTCCGCCGTCTGTTCCTATCCATATATACCCTTTTTTATCCTGAAAAATAGCCCTAATGATATTACTGCTGATGCTAGTGGAGTCCTCAGGATTATGGGCATAGGTTTTAAATGAGTATCCGTCATATCGAGCTAAGCCTGATTCCATGCCCAGCCAGAGAAAGCCTTTCTGGTCTTCTAAAATGGCAAAAACATGTTCTTGCGGAAGGCCGTTTTCGGTGGTAATCCGGTCAAATTTTATATAGGAGCTTTGTGCATCCAGGCAATTAACGGCAAAGAAGAGCAACAGACAATAATATGATCTGAAAAATGATTGCATTCTTCTATTTTATTGATGAAAATAGCAATTTTTTTGAACCAGCCTGAAAGTTTCTTTGATGCATGGGGTGCTTTACAATAATACTTCATTTTTTTGTTACTCTCTTTTAAGATAGAAAAAGATTAGTTAATTTTTAGCATGGAAAGGACTATTATGTAATCGACCTTAATCATTTTAAATAACAGCGTAATGACCAATAATCTAAATAAAAAAATATGAAATCCTACAAAAATTGCCAAAGCTGCGGTATGCCCTTAAAAAAAGATCCAAAAGGCGGAGGCACCAATTCGGATGGTACTACCAGTACCATGTATTGCAGTTATTGTTATGAAAACGGCAAATTCCTGCATCCCGACTGGACAGCAGCCCAAATGCAGCATTTTGTTAAAGGAAAAATGAAAGAAATGGGCTTTCCAGGTTTCCTTGCCGGTTTCTTTACCAAAGGAATTCCTAAGTTGGAACGTTGGAAGAAAGATTGGTGAGGTTTTTTATTCCCTAAGATTCGGTTTTCTTTTTAAAGGTCACTAAAAAGCCGGTAGTTTCATCAGTAATTACATACTTAGCCGGACTCACATTGCCGACAATAGGGACAATACTGAATAAATCGTATCCTTCCTTATCCTGTTCGATAAGGAGGGCTTCTAATTCTTTTGAAGTAGTCAGACCGTCCAAGTAGCCATGTTGGAATTTTCTCTTGGTCACAAAGGTGCTGTCTAAATAAATAACTTTGTATGGATGCATAGTGATTATTTAAAATTCCATCATAAACTCATTCAAATTAATATTGGTATCCAAATCCAGTTTTTTCCGCAGCCGATATCTGCTTATTTCTACTCCTCTGACCGAAATATTCATCAAAGGAGCAATTTCTTTAGTTGACAGGTTCATGCGTAAATAGGCACACATCTTTTGATCTTTGGCGGTTAATTCTGGAAACCGTTCCTTTAAACGTTTAAAAAAATCACTGTGTACCCGGTCAAAATGCAGGAAGAACTGCTCCCATTCTTCATCCAACTGGCTGTCGTCATTGAGCAATCCAATAATTCGTTTCAACTCCTTTTTGGCTTCTGGGTTATTGGTATAGGTCCTCAATCGATCCAATTCTGTTTTTAATTTTTGCAGCAATTCGCTTTTCTGAAGTAAGTGCATGGTCGTAGACGCGAGTTCCTTGTTTTTATGTTCAATCTCTGCATTAAGCTTTTCGTTCTTCAAAGCCATTAACTGCTCCTTTGATTGTTTTACCTCCGCCCGGTGATAGGCTACCTTTTTCTCTTTTTCTTCTTCTAATAAAGCTTTTTCCTTTTCAAATCGTCGGCGCGGAACCCAAACCAGGCCGGCAATACCTGCCAGAAAAATAAAAGAATAGATGCCGTAGGCCAAAGGGGTAGCATACCAGGGATGATCAATGTAAAAGGAAAAATTAGCCGTATTAGTAGTATATACGTCCGGAATACCTGATCGAACCATAAAAGTATATTTTCCTGGTGATAAGTTGGTGTATTCCCGACTGTTATTTTCCGACCAGGAAGACCACTGCTCGTCAAATCCGTCTAATTTATACTGATAGGATATTTGGTGAAACGGACTGAAATTCGTGGCTGTAAAAGAAAATCTAAATGAATTGCCCTTATTCGGTAATGTCACAAGGAGCTTCTCCGGATCAGAGTTGTTAATCTGGTTGGCAAAAATCAAACTGTCCTGATCTTTGATAAGGTGTATCTCGTTCAGCAAGGTCTGGAAATGATATTTCTGGGAAAATATTTGTTGGGCATTAATATGGATCATACCTTTTTCAGAACCCAAAAAAACATTGGCGCTGTCATATGGATAAATTAACTCAAATCCACCCATCAATTTTCCATGCAAACCGTATAATTCATGGTTTCTCACCTCTTTCTGAAGCCCTTTGTCCACTATTTCTAAAAAGCCGATTTTTTCCTGGGTTATGTACCAAAGGTTTTCCCGTGAGTCTTCAAACAAACGGCGTACTTTTTCATGCTCTCCCAAAATGTCATTGAGGTCATGGTATGGAAAAAAAGCATCCGATTTAGAATCATATTGGTAAATACCTTCTTCCGTACACACCACAATGGAATTCCATACTTTAAATGCAAAGTTGCCTTTGTCGGAAGGCAGGCCTTCCTCCTGACCGTATCTGCGAACTTCAGAACTTTGGCCAGATGGGCCCATACTGATCTTGTATATGCCCCGGTAGGGGTGTGATACCCAATAATCTCCTTCTTCCGATGCACTGATGAATCTGCTTGATTCTGTAAAGTTGGAGTAATGCTTGACATATGCCCAGTTCTCACTATTGGTTAATTCAAATTCATGAAGGCCGTTGTAAGAACCGGCCAGGACTCTTCCATTTGAATGGGGATCCTGGATGAACATCCAATAGCCGGCATTAGGGCTAATTTTTTGAAGATTCCCATTCTTTATTAAGAAAGCTCCTTCATGATGCCCCATAAAAATCTGGTTGCCTATTTTATTTAATCCCCAAACCTGCCCTTCTGAACCTGGTATTTTTTCGAAATGGTTTCTGGACTGGAACGGATCGAAATGAGACTTCCACTGACTGCGATACAGGCCCGTCGAGGTACCTATATAAATTTCATTCTCCATGATTTCGATATCATAACTGGTACCTTCCAGTTTCCCATCCGGATAAAAAAAACGAATGGGTGAAGCAATCGAAAGATAGTCAATTCCATTATCGAGACCTAGCCAGAGGTTATGATCCTGATCTTCAAAAATACTCCTGACCATATTGTTCTGCAATCCGGCTTCTTTATCTATCTTATATAAAGGAACGCCTTCCTGATCAAGGATCAATAGTCCTCCCAAAACGGTCGGAATAACTATCTGCATATTATCCTGGACCAATATTTTATTAATTCTGTTTTCCCTCAGAAAACTGTCAGACAGGTTTTTCCATGGACGGATGCCTTCTGTTTTAGAATAAACATAAACGCCGTTCTTTTCCGTTGCTATTAAGATGTTATCTCCTAACTCTGAAATACTGACAATCTCAAATTCCAGTCTTCCAATCTCTTGAAGGTTCAGCTCATCTTCCAGCAAATAAACCTGGCCATTTACTTTCTGAACGACCACTTTTTCGCGTCCTTTTCCCACAAAAAGAAATTGGTCACCGTCAGGATGAACCCGCATTTCCTTACCATTATAATAGTATAGGATATTCAGTGAAATAAAATAAACACCTTTTTTATAAGAGAAAATCGTCCAAATATCTGCCATAGTTTGAGAGTTGGCAGGTGCCAGCTCTTTGATGGAATGATATTCGAGAAAACCTCGCTTGTTTTTTTGAAAATATCCCACCTCGTCCTGCCCGCCTACCAGAATCTTCCCGGTGTCGGGAGTCACCGCTACGGAGCGTACGATCGTTTTATTGGGGAGTGGATATTTTTGCCAGTGCGACCCATCATAAGAAAGTAATCCTTCATTATTAGCAATGTAGATGACACCATTCTCATCCTGAGTGAAATCCCAGTTTTGTGTCCCGGCATTGTACTCCTGTTTCGAAAAATTAATTATGGAAGGCACTCCCAGGTTAGGTACTTGTTGTGCCTCAGAGTGGAAAAAACACAAAATGCCAAAAAATAGCCAAAATGACCTTCGATGTACTTTCATACAGCTAAAAATACGAATTTCAACCAAAATGATGTAGTAATGATGTAGTAATTTTAGTTGGTTGATGTAGCATGTTAACAGAAAGTAAATTGTGATGTGTGTAAGCTGTAATAAAATAATTTGGCAAAACGCGCTTATTTGTTAGGTTTGTTTTATCCGCAAACGTTATAGGAAAAATTTAGTTCTGATTATCGTTTACAGGGATTTATTTGAAACAATCAAAACACCGTATTTATTGAGAAAGTTGGCAGGCCGATAAAGTATACTACTGATGTAATAATAATAGTATGCTTTTTACTCGGATCTGCATTTCAAAACTTATTTTACAAACCATTAGATGTTATGAAACTCAAAATTTATCTAATCGTGTGCTCCTTGCTATTAATAGGATCTATGGCCTTTGCACAGGAACGCACTGTTACCGGTACGGTTATTTCCGCCGAAGATAATCTGCCGATCATTGGTGGCAATATTCTCGTTAAAGGTACCAGTACCGGCACCGTTACTGATTTTGACGGTAAATACGAAATCACCGTACCGGGAGAAAACGCCGTCCTGGTTTTCTCCTACACCGGAATGACTTCCCAGGAAATTGCGGTGGGTAACCAAAGTGTGATCGATGTAACTCTCCAAACTAATACCGAATTGTTAGAAGAAGTAGTGGTCATCGGTTATGGTACACAAAAGAAAAGTGTCGTTACCGGAGCCATCGCCTCTGTAACCGCAGAAGAGATCAGCCAAACTCCTGTGCTCAGAGTAGAACAAGCTCTGCAAGGGCGTACCGCCGGGGTGCAGGTGACCAGCAGCTCCGGCCAGCCTGGAGATGCCCTCACCGTGCGTATCCGCGGAGCCGGTACCACCGGTAGCGCCGATCCACTGTACGTCGTGGATGGTTTACCTGTAGGTGGCATCGATTACCTAAACCCCGGGGATATCGAATCCATTGAGGTGTTGAAAGATGCAGCCTCTGCTGCCATCTACGGTGCCAGAGCCGCTAACGGCGTTGTACTGATTACGACCAAATCCGGAAAAGAAGGAAAAATTCAGGTAGGATATGATGGTTATTACGGAACCCAGGACCCCTGGCGTAAACTGGCGGTATTGAACGCCCGTGAATATGCCATCATCCAAAATGAAGCCGCTGCCGCCTCTGGGTTTGCCATTCCTTTCGCGAATCCGGAAAGCATCGGCGAAGGTACCAATTGGCAGGACCAGCTTTTTAGCGAAAATGCCCCCATCACCAACCATCAACTATCGGTTACCGGAGGAAACGATAAATCTACTTTTGCCGGTACGCTTTCCTATTTTTCTCAGGAGGGTATTGTGGGCGGCGACAAATCGCAATTTGATCGCTATACGGCTCGGGTGAATTCTTCACATAAGGTGAGTGACCGCTTCACATTTGGCGAAAACCTTTCCTTTACTTCCATCAACCGCCGGTCCGTCGATAGTAATAACGAATTTGGCGGCCCCTTGATGAGTACGCTGAATATTGACCCGATCACTCCACTATTTGAAACCGACCCGAATCGTCTGGCTTCCTACGATCCCAGAGCCGTTAGAAATGAAGAGGGAGATGTGTATGCTATTTCTCGGTACGCCACTCAGGAAGTGGTGAACCCACTGGCTCGCCTGGAAGTGACAAATGGTAAATACAAACTCGACAAAATTGTCGGTAATGTATATGGAGAATACAAGTTAATGGAAGGCCTGAAATTGAAAACGAGCTTTGGTATCGACTTAGCCTATGGCGTCGGTGATAACTTCCGCCCGGAATACTTCCTTAACGCGGCACAGATCAGCAACGAATCAAGAGTGGATAAGAACATCGATCGATGGTTCAACTGGATCTGGGAAACCACCTTGGCTTACCAGAAGGACTTCGGCGCGCACAATCTTGGTTTACTGATCGGTAATACCGCACAGGAATTCAATTACGAAAATATTGCAGGAGGTAAATCAAGCCTCGTGTTCACTGACTTTGACAATGCATATTTGAATACTGCAGTAAATGAAGAGTCTGCTACCATCGGTGGTGGTGCGGCCGAATCAGCATTGCTTTCTTACTTTGGCCGGGTTACGTATGATTTTCAAGACAAATACTTGTTTACGGCTACGGTTCGTTATGACGGCTCTTCCCGCTTTGGTGAAAATAACCGTTTCGGATTCTTCCCGTCGGTAGCTGTCGGTTGGGTCTTGAGTGAAGAGAACTTCCTGCAGGATGTCGACTTCATTGACTTTTTAAAAATCCGCGCCAGCTGGGGACAAAACGGTAACCAGGAAATTGGCAATTATCGCTGGGCTTCTACCATCGCAACCGGAGCCGGATACAGCTTTGGAGACGGAACGGTCTTTACTTCCGGTTCGCTTCCTTCTTCTGTTCCTAACCCGGATCTCGAGTGGGAAACTTCCGAGCAGACGGACATCGGTATTGACGTCAGATTCCTGGATGGTCGTATGACCTTCACTACGGATTACTATATTAAAGAAACCAAAGGTTTGTTGGTGGATGCGCCAATTCCCGGCATCGTCGGTAATAATGCACCTACCGTGAATGGAGGTAATGTGAAAAACCGTGGTATTGAGTTTGGCTTGAGCTACCGCAATAAATTAAGTGACTTTAACTATAACGTAAGCTTCAATGCCTCTTATAATAAAAACGAGGTTACAGCGATCAATAATGCTGAGGGGATCATCTTTGGAGCAGGCTTCTCCACTTATGGAACCGTTTCAAGAGCCGAGGTCGGCTTCCCGATCGCTTACTTCTGGGGGCTCCAAACAGACGGCCTTTTCCAGAATGAAGCAGACATAGAAAATTACACCAGCGCTTCAGGCGATTTGATCCAGCCGGACGCTTCTCCCGGCGACATTCGCTTTGTTGATTTAAATGGAGACGGCGTGATTAATGATAATGACCGCACTATTATCGGTAACCCGACACCTGATTGGACCTATGGCTTCAATTTTGGTGCGGATTACAAAGGCTTCGACCTGAACTTGTTTGTTCAAGGTGCAGGTGGCAATGAGATCTTCAACGGTACTCGTCGTCATGACCTGACCACGGCCAATATGCCGGCTCGATTCCTCGATAGATGGACCGGGGAGGGAACGTCTAATTCCATTCCAAGATCCACTTTGACCGACCCGAACGGTAACTTCTCCCGGATTTCGGATTTC
Source organism: Bacteroidia bacterium (assembly GCA_030430845.1). Taxonomy (GTDB): domain Bacteria; phylum Bacteroidota; class Bacteroidia; order Chitinophagales; family Saprospiraceae; genus JANQPA01. The sequence continues at coordinate 56,214 of JAUIKE010000015.1, forward strand.
TATATTGAAGACGGATCTTTCTTAAGAATCAAAGACTTACAGATAGGTTATACCATTCCAGTCAATATACTTCAGTCCGTAAATATTACCAAAGTCCGCCTTTACATTGCTGCACAGAACTTGTTGACGATTACAGATTACAACGGATTTGATCCAGAAATTGGAGCGCGTTCTTCTCTGGATATTGGAATTGACAGAGGGATTTATCCTCAGGCCAGATCTTATCGCTTTGGTATGAATGTAATCTTTTAAAAAAAATAAAACCAGAATAGAAATGTTACGCAATATATTTTTCAAAAGCATCCTTCTTACCGCTGCGGTTCTGCTGGCTACCTCATGCGAGGACTTCCTGGAAAGGGAGCCGCTTGACCTGCGCGTAGAATCCAACTTTTATCAAACACAACAGGACGCCACGGAAGCCCTAATCGCTATTTACGATGCATTCGGGTGGCACACCGTGGTAGGTTTCCATCCCCTGCAAATGTTTATGGACATCGCCTCTGATGATTCCTATGCCGGAGGGGCCAGCCGAAACGATGCACCGAATATTATCCAGGTAGACCAGCATAATATGTTGACTACCAATGGTGAAATCTTAGGACTTTGGCGCAAGTATTACATCCTTGTTTATCGATCCAACCTTTATTTGGAAAAGGTGGAAGGAATGGAAGTGGAAGAAAGCTTCCGTACAAGAACAGTAGCAGAGGCAAAATTCATGAGAGCCTATGCCTATTTTGACTTGCTCCGTTTGTTCGAAAACGTTCCTTTGTTGACAGAGACCTTGAAGAGTCAGACGGATTACGATCAGGCTCAGGCTACTCCTCAGGACATTGCCAATCAGATCGCTAAAGACCTGGTTGAAGCAGCGGCTGATTTGCCGGAGGAAATACCTCCAACTGAAAACGGACGTGTAAGTAAATGGGCTGCTAAGTCTCTGTTGGCCAGAGTATATCTGTATGTGAACGGAGTGTACGGCACCGATCTAAATGCAGGCGGAACGACTATTGATCGCGCTGCAGCCTTGGCCGAAGTGGAGGCTGTTATCCAAAATAGCGGTCATGCCTTATTGCCTAATTTCGCTGACAACTTCAATAAGGCAAACGAGTTTAGTGTAGAATCGGTATTGGAAATATCCTATACAGATGCCCGCCCCTGGTACGATTGGGGGTACATTCAAGGAGGAGAAGGAAACATGGCCGCACAAATGCAGGGCCCGAGGGTGGATGAGCCCGCTCTGGAAGCCTATGACCGCGGCTGGTCGTTCGCTCCTGTGACACAAAGCCTCTACGAAGCCTTTGAAGATGGAGACCCAAGAAGGGAGGCCACGATCTTACACGAAAACGAAATCGTAGGTAGCCTAACCATTGGTTATCAGCATACCGGCTATTTTTCTAAAAAGTATACCACTTCGAAGGAATATGCACCTTCCGACGGACAACCAGAGCTTAACTGGGGTAACAACTACCGGGTTATTCGCTTTGCCGATGTATTGCTTATGGCCGCCGAATTAGGAAGCTCAAATGCACAGGCTTATCTGGATGAGGTTAGATCAAGAGTAGGACTCTCTTCCGTACCGGCCACGATGGAAAACATCATGAATGAAAGGCGAGTAGAGCTGGCTCTTGAAGGACATCGCTACTGGGATTTGATCCGTCAGGGATTGGATGTTGCAGAGCAGGCCATCAGTGTCAATGGGGAGATAGGTCCTTTATATCAGGGTGAAGCTGTTGAATTCAATGTCACTTTTGATCCGGGTACCAGAGGATTATTCCCTATCCCTCAGTCAGAAGTTGACATTTCTAATGGTTTGTATCAGCAGAATGCAGGATACTAAAATTATATGAGCGGCGAAGCCCGCTCATAAATCATCTTATTTAAGAACAAGACTTTTCAAAAAAATAGTCATGAAAGCATATAGAATCATATATTTCTTCATATTGGCGCTGGGACTTAGCTTTACGGCCTGCTCGCCCGAGATAGACGATAAGCCTGAACTCGGCCCACCGCCTACAGCTTCGGATGTGACCTTCTCCTTTGAAGCAGATCCAGCTAATGATAACATTATTTATTTTACTAATACTTCAGCCGGCTTCATTTTGAAATGGGACCTTGGCAATGGCTCACAAGCCGAAGGCAATAATGTAAAAGGCGTATATCCTTTGAAGGGAGAGTATACCGTTACCTTAACAGCTTACACTCGATCAGGTAGCGCATCCAGCTCCCAAACGATTACCATCGCACAGACCAATCCGGCATTACTGGATATACCAGAGTATAACCTGCTGACAGGAGGCGTGGACCAGCTGAACGGTAAAACATGGGTCATTGACGGAGAAAGAGCCGGACATATGGGGGTAGGTCCAAATGACGGCAGCCCTGACTCTCAATCACCGGTTTGGTGGCAAGCTCCACCCTTGGATAAAGCCGGACAGGGTATTTACGATGATGAAATGACCTTCAAACTCCTGGACTTTGTGTATGAATTTAAAAACAATGGGGATGTTTTTGCGAATGCAGCTAGTGCCGGCGACCTTGGCGGCGATCCGGGAGCAGGTGATCAACTGGTGCCTTATTCACCAGAGACAGAAACCAACAACTGGAGCATTACCGAAGAAGGTGACAAAATGTTCCTGAATATTTCCAATGGAGGCTTCTTCGGCTTCTATACAGGGGTTTCCAAATATGAGATCCTCAAACTGGAAGAAAATGAATTATACGTTCGCTTCCTGGATTCCAAAGACCCTGCCCTGGCCTGGTATCACCGCCTGATCCCGAAAGGCTATACACCACCGCCGCCACCTGCACCGGAAGTGACTGATGAATTCAAACTGGACTTTGAAGGGGATGATCCTGGCTTTGAGGTATTCGGTGGGCAGTCTTATCAGCAAATTGATAACCCGGACCCATCTGGTATCAATACCAGTGCGAAGGTAGGAGAGACGGTGCACGGAAACGAAACCTGGGCCGGCTTGTTCCACACGATCGGTTCCAAACTGGATCTTTCCGTCAAAAAAGGTATGAAAGTAAAAGTGTGGTCGCCAGTGGAAGGCATTGCCCGATTGAAATTGGAAAATTCTGCCAATACAGAAGAATTCTTTGAGGTCGATGTCAACATGACCGCAACCAACCAGTGGACCGAATTAACCTTCGACCTGGAAGGTGCTACCACAGAATTATATGATAGAGTAGTACTGTTCTTTGACTTTGGTAATGGAAATCCTAATACCTTCTATTTTGATGATGTTGAATTGGTAGAGCTGAATGCCCCGGTTACTGACCTGAGCATAGACTTTGAAGATGGCGGCCCCGAGTTCTTTACATTTGGCGGACAAGCTTATCAGTCTGTTACCAATCCGGATCAATCAGGTATTAACACCAGTGCTACCGTTGGCGAAACGGTGCACGGATTTGAAGTCTGGGCTGGTTTGGGAACAACCATTGACGGCAAACTGGATTTTTCCAAAAACGCCGTTTTTAAAGCAAAAGTCTGGTCGCCTGTTATCGGTACCATGAAGTTCAAACTGGAGGATTCCTCAGACCCTCAAAATGTGTTTATTGAAGTGGATGTTACCAATACCAAAACCAACGAATGGGAAGAATTAGAGTGGAACTTTGAAGGCCAGCCATCGGGAATCTATGATAATATTGTCATGTTCTTTGATTTTGGAAATACAGACGCGAACACCTTCTATTTTGACGATGTTACCTTCACAACTCCAAGTGTAGATTTCAGTGAAAATGTATTGAACGGAGGTGGTTCAAAAACCTGGACGCTCAATCCCGATGCGGGTGCACTGGCTGTTGGCCCTGCAAAAGGCAGTGGAGAATGGTTTGCCAATTCCGCCGATGAGGTAAACGGCGTTCGTTCCTGCTGGTTCAATGATGAATACATTTTCTCTACCGACGGAAGTTACACCTATGACGCAAAAGGCGATATTTATGCCGAAGGTTATATGGGGGTATCAGGAGATGGCTGTATAGCTGAAGGAGAATTGCCGGCCGATGCACAAGCCTGGACAAGCGCGACCCATACGTATACCTACACGCCGGCTTCCGGTGATCAGCCCGCCACCGTAACCGTAACTGGTACCGGTGCATTCATCGCCTTGCCGAAAGCCTTCAACGGCGGTGAGTATGGAGCAGCACCTCCGGCTGATGATGCTTCTGTAACTTATGAAGTACTGGATTATCGAATTGAAGGAGGTAAAGAGATCCTGGTATTGACCATCGACATTAGTGAAGGACAGGTAGGCGATGCCTATTGGACCTTTACGCTGACCTCTAATTAAATCTAAAGGTTCATAGTTCATGGTTCATAGTTATCTGTGTTCTAATAACCATGAACTATGAACTATGAACCATAAACCAAAGTAATGTATGTTATGAAAAATATATACCTAATCCAATTAGGCCTCTATTTCTTTGCACTGTCAATGAGCCCATTGACCGCACAGGAAAGTTGCCAGGTGTTAGTCTGGTCGGATGAATTCAACCAGGCGGGCACACCCAATCCACTAAACTGGACCTACGACCTTGGTACCGGCGATGGCGGATGGGGCAACCGGGAAATCCAGGTTTATACGGATAACAATGAAAATGTTCGGGTAGAGGATGGCCATTTGGTCATCAATGCCAGAAAAAATAATGCCGGGCAATGGACTTCGGCCAGAGTTAAATCACAGGGTCGGCAGAGTTTTCAATACGGCCGCATAGAGTTTCGGGCCAAGCTACCCGCCGGCTCCGGTACCTGGCCGGCACTTTGGATGCTGGGAGATAATATTACTCAGGTAGGATGGCCGCGCAGCGGTGAGATCGATGTCATGGAACATGTCGGGAAAGATCCTGGAAAAATACATGGTTCCCTACACAGCCTCTCCAGTTCAGGTAATACTCAGAATACAGGCTCTACTACCATCCCTTCTTTTGCCTCTGAATTCCATGTATATAGTGCTGAGTGGACGCCTCAATCCATTACTTTCAAAGTAGACGATGTTGCCTATTATGTGTATGCACCCAATCCTAAAAATGTAGACAATTGGCCTTTTAACCAGTCTTTCTTTTTGATTATGAACATTGCAATGGGCGGTAATTTCGGCAGCGATCCGCAATATGAGAGTGGCGATCAAAGAAATGGGGTAGATCCCAACCTCAGTTTCGCAGAAATGCTTGTCGATTATGTTCGGGTGTATCAAGAATTGACTGAAGCTCCTAAAATTAGTGGAGATAGCATAGTCGAGCCTAATTCTCAGGGAGTTCAGTATAACGTACCTGTGCAAGGCGGCACTTTTAACTGGACTGTGCCGGCAGGGGCTACGATCACAGACGGACAAGGTACCAATACCATCACCGTAGACTGGGCAGAGGCAGAAGGAGAAGTCAAGGTAGAAATCGGAGGAGATTGCGGTTCCTTTACCTCTGTTTTGAATGTGAAAAAAAAATTGACGCCCATCGGCCCAAACATCGTTTTCGATGACTTTGAGGATGGTAATTTTAGCCGCTGGACAGCCCTACCTGGGAATGGGAATTCATTTGAGCTATTGGAAGAAAATGGAGAGTTGCGAATCATCTATGATATCACGAGTCCTGGACAAAATCCCAGCCTGGTATTTGACCTCGGACAGCCGGTAGCCTTAACGACACTCAGCCAAATGCAAATTACGGCCAGAACTAATAATACCAGCGGTACCGTAATCATGAGGGTGGATATGATAGATGCTCAGGGAGTCGAAACAAATGCTTCTCCGGTTTTTAACTTACAGCCGATTGTAGATAACGGCAATCACCACACCTATACCCACAATTTTAAGGGTGATTGGGAGTCCAGCTTCCCCAATGCCGGTGCTTTAGTCGATTCAACTGCTATTCAGGGCTTTAGGTTGTATATCAACTATGGATTTTTCGGCTCTGCCGGACGAGATACGATCTGGCTGGATTTGGTCGAAATGGTGAACCCTTTGACGACCGGTACAAACGAATTATTAAATCAAGCCGGATGGAATGTCTATCCAAACCCAGCTAGAGGTTTCATCAATATCCAATTGGAAAATGACTTTACCGATGCCTTAAATGGAGATCTCCTAATTGAACTCTTTTCAATCCAGGGAAAAAGATTGTTGTCAGAAAAAATGGATAAAGGGATCCATAAAAAAGAAATTGAACTCAACGGGATACCAACAGGCCTGTATCTTTTAAGGATCAGCCAGGGCAAATCATTTACTATAAAGAAAATTTTGGTTGAATAAGCATAATTATGGTGAACATTTTCATTTAAATATGTTTCATACATTACTATTTGGAGGGCCGGAACCCACCATAGTTTCGGCCCTTTTTGAAACTACAGTTGATTCTTTGGGAAACGTATGTCCAGACAGGATATCTATCACTGTGTTATTTGACCACTATTCACTCAACTTCGAGCCTTAAACCAAATTGTTATGAAAAAAATTCTTCTTCAATTATTACTCATCCTTTTTGCGGTGCCGGTAATTGCTCAAACTGACCAAATATCCGTAGTTCATGATGACGATGGCATGAGCCTGGTCGTGAACGGCAAAGATTTTATGATCAATGGTATGAACTGGGACTACTATCCCATTGGTACCAATTTTTCCTATAGTTTATGGAATCAACCGGACGACATTATCATGGCTGCCCTGGATGCCGAAATGTCCATGCTAAAAAATATGGGGGTAAATGCCGTCCGTATTTATACTGGAATACAACCCAGATGGATCAAATATATCTACGAAAATTATGGTATTTATACCATGCTCAATCATTCGTTCGGACGATATGGTCTACCCTTGGATGGTACCTTTGTGCCTAATACAGAATATGCGGATCCCAGGGTGCGGCAGGTACTGCTGGCGGAAGTGACTCAAATGGTGGAAGATTACCAGAATACTCCCGGCCTGTTGCTGTATTTGTTAGGGAATGAAAATAATTACGGCCTTTTCTGGGAAGGAGCCGAGACAGAAGATATACCCATAGAAGATCGTAAATCAACAACGCGTGCACGGGCTATGTACAAGTTGTTTAATGAAGCGGTAGTAGAAATGAAAAAGGTGGCCACCAATCGTCCGATCGCCATCTGTAATGGAGATCTTTTATTCCTGGAAATCATAGCTGAAGAATGTAAGGACATTGACATTTTCGGTACGAATGTGTATCGGGGAGTTTCTTTCGGTGATGCCTTCCAAAGGGTAAGAGACGAGATCAATAAGCCCATCCTGTTTACTGAATTTGGTGCAGATGCTTTCAATGCCAGAGATAATCAGGAAGATCAGGCTTCTCAGGCCTATTACATGGTCGGTAACTGGAAGGAAATCTATGAAAACGCGGCCGGTCTTGGTAAAGCCGGTAACTCTCTGGGCGGCTTTACCTTCCAATTCAGCGACGGATGGTGGAAGTATGGTCAGACTGAAAGATTGGATGTACACGACAACAATGCCTCCTGGGCCAATGGTGGCTATCTAAGCGATTTTGTGGAAGGTGAAAATAACATGAACGAGGAGTGGTTCGGTATTTGTGCCAAAGGACCAACCAATGCCCGTGGGTTGTATCAACTCTATCCCCGAGCAGCTTACTACGCGCTTAAAGAAGCCCATCAATTAAATCCATATGGCAGTGGCGTGACTCTGCAGGATATACAAGGGCATTTTTCAAAGATCAATGCGATGGACGCCATGCTAAAGGCGAGAGGGGACCAGGCTGCCTTAGAAAATGAGGAATTGAAAAAAGTGCGGGTTAGCGGTTTGAGAGCGGACCTTACAACCTTCAATACAGGAGGAAAATTAATCTCTTCACCTGATGATCCCGATCCCTCAAGAACGAGTTACCCTAATCAATTGGGTTTCGACCATATGCAGTCCTTTTACGTAGACTTTGAAGCACGGCCGAGTGAGAGTTTTAGGGCGAATGTTTCCTTTAACATCCTGGGGAATGTAGCTGAAAACCCGATCAATGAGATATTTTATGAAAATCGCGGCCGGGTCCAAAATGTCCAGGTTTTTAATACCGGTGCAGGCGCTAATGGTGGCGCTTCCTTACCACTGACGAGTGTTGAAAGACTGAGGCTGTATAATTTCGACATCAATTGGAATCACAAATATTTTGATTTTACCGGTTTTTACCGGACTGGACATTATCACTGGGGATATGAAGGAGACTTCTTCGGCTTGTATCCAGAGGCGAATTATGGTCCAAATATTGATATTTATAATGGTAATGCACCTTTCGGCTTTGAAATGGATGGTAAAAGAGGATTTGACGGACTGAAAGTGGCTTTTGGCCCCGAATTATGGTGGGGAGCCAACCCCGCTGTTTTAGTGAAGTATCGGAAAAAGGTCGGTGCCTTTGATGTAACCGGTATCTTCCACGAAGACCTGGACACGCCGCCCCAAACCGTGAGTTCCTTTGCCATTCCTATGCCGGTGACCCGCCGTGCGACGCTTGGCCTGGAAACAGAGCTGGGGCCTTTAGGCCTACAAATAGGTGGTATGTGGGGCGGTCAGCCGCTGGTCGGACGTACTTTTCAGTTAGTAGAAGAGGTGGAAGGCAATATGGTCGTTTTACAAGACGAGATCAAGACCAAGGATACCTGGGGGGGCAAAGTGAAATTGACCTACTCAAAAGGCCCGATCAATTGGTATGCGCAGAGTGCTGCTATGGGACTGGTGGCCTTTGGAGGCGCTGACTATACAAAGACTTTTACTGGTTGGAGATTAAAAGACAGCGGAAGCGGCAATCAGGTCAATTTCCTGACGGGATTTACCTATACCGTAGGTAAGTTTCAGTTTGCACCTAACTTTTTGTGGCAAAAACCCATTATTGGCCCTATGCCTGCTGATGCACCTGCTCCTGCCCGTCCAAGAAACATTTTGGATGACCCCTTCTCTGTAAGGTCTAACAGGGAAACCGTGGCAGGTGAATTACTGATCACCTTTGATCCAACACCTGGTACCTGGATGTATGAATGGGATAACGATATGGCAGAAGATGCGCCACTGGCAGTAAGTGCCGGTTTTGTATACCGCCATTTACCGACCAGCATGGATGCCGGTATCGGTATATTGGCTGACGGACGTACCATTTTTGCGTTCCCAGGCGCTCCTCCCGCTCAGGACCTTTGGGAAGTGTATACAAGGATTGTATCTAAAGTGACCCCGGAATTTGGTTTCATTGCTAATTTATATGGTGGAAATGCCCAGTCCAATGGTAGTGACCCTCGATTGGTGGAACGCTTCGGAGCGGATCTGCGCATGATCTACAAAAAAGCCAAACTGACTTCCATGGTTAAAGTAAATGATTGGGGCCCTTTTGATTATCATCGAGACTTTAACCAGACCTTCCCGCTACAGTTGGTATTCGATCTGTCAACCACCTTGGGTATGCCTCAATGGATAGACATGCCTGATACCAGGGCCGGCGTTCGCTGGACGTGGAGGGCATTGGATCAGTATTCTCCTCGCTATTGCCCAACCACTACGGTCGGAGCCGACGGAACCTTCGAATGCGATCCTGCCGCACCAGGCTACGACAATGGTAATGAATGGGAATTAAGAACGTATCTCCAGTTTCACATCAAATAAATTATGAAGACAATGAAAATCAATATAAAATTTAGTTATCCAGGCTTATTTTTAGTAGTGGCTGTGATCATGTCGTTTGTGCTCAATAGCTGCTCAGAAAGAGAGCTAGATGAATTAGAGCCTGCCACTTTTCCCACTAATGGAGATGTCTTCCTTGATGGCTTCAGTGCAGGCTTAGCTTATGTTGCTTTTGGTGATTCAAAAGTATCGGCATTTCAGGTAGATCAGAATGTGAAATATCAAGGTGAAGCATCTATGAGGTTTGACGTACCGGATGCAGATGATCCTAAAGGACCCTATGCAGGAGGTGTTTTTGGTGATCCTGTCGGACGGAATTTAACTGGTTTTAATGCTTTGACTTTTTGGATTAAAGCCACTCAAGCTGCTAACATTGATGAATTGGCCTTTGGTACTGGAGGTAGTCATCAGGTTACGCTTTTAGGTTTGGCAGTGAATACCACTTGGCAAAAAGTGATCATTCCTTTGCCTGACCCCTCAAAGCTTAGCCGGGAATTTGGATTCCTGAGTTATGCGGAAGCTCCTGAAAATGGAAAAGGCTATTCCTTTTGGATCGATGAAGTAAAGTTTGAAAAACTGGGCACCATTGCGCATGCACAGCCTGGTATTCTGGATGGACAAGACCAGGTTATTTCAGCAGAAACCGGCGATAAACTCAATATCGGAGGATTGTATGCCGAATTTAATATGCCTACTGGAGTAGATCAGAGATACGAATTGGCGCCTGCTTATTTCAATTTTGCTTCATCTAATTCCTCTGTGGCGACCGTAAATGCCCAGGGTGAAGTCTCTGTGCTGGATTCTGGAAGAGCCATGGTAACGGCAACTATTGGGGAATTGGCTGCAATAGGGTCAATGACCGTACTTTCGACCGGAGCTCCGCTTTTGCCTCCGGTACCCGCCCCTACACCTATGGTCGATCCCGATAGTGTGATTTCCATGTTCAGTAATGCTTACACGGATGTGCCGGTTGATACCTGGAATCCCTTTTGGGAATTTTCAACAACGGAAGTAGCAGATGTAAAGATTGGAGATGATGATGTGAAGCGCTATAAAATGCTGAACTTTGTGGGAATCCTGACCGAGTCCGAAAAAATAGACGCCACCGAAATGACGCACTTCCATATAGATATCTGGACTCCGGATATGACAGACCTTCCAAAAGCCTTCAAGGTTTTGCTCGTCGATTTCGGTGCGGATGGCAACTTTGGAGGCGGGGATGATTCTTCTCATGAGCTGACCTTCACGGCTCCTACCTTAGCTACAGAGACTTGGGTAAGCCTGGATATTCCCTTGTCGGACTTTGTGGGCTTGACCAACCGCTCTCAAATCGCTCAGTTGGTGCTCTCAGGTGATATCCCGAATGTTTTTGTAGACAACGTTTACTACTACAATGCAGGAGAGATCACACAGGCTGAACCAACGGAGGCTGCGCCAACACCTACGGTGGATGCCGACAATGTGATTTCTTTATACAGCAATGCCTATGATGATGTGGCAGTTGATACCTGGTCAGCAGTTTGGGACCAGGCAGAAGTGGCTGATGTCCAAGTAGCCGGAGATGATGCCAAATTATACACAGGCCTGGCTTTTGCCGGGATTGAATTTACTTCTCAAACGGTGGATGCTTCAGCAATGGAGAATTTCCACTTGGATGTTTGGACGCCTAATCCATCACCCTCTCTTCGTATAAAGCTGGTTGATTTCGGAGCTGATGGCGCCTTTGGAGGAGGAGATGATGTCGAACACGAAATTACACTTGATGAATCGACCACGCCCGCTCTGGCTTCAGAGTCCTGGGTGGGAATCGATGTACCATTATCTGAATTTGCCGGCCTGACCACAAAGAGCAATCTTGCTCAGCTGATCATTTCAGGGGACCTGAGCCCTAGCACGCTTTACGTAGACAATGTTTACTTCTACATCGGAAATGGTGGTGGCGGCGGAGGAGCCACCGAACCTTTGACGGCGGCGCCCACACCTACTCAAAATGAGGCGGACGTCATCTCTTTGTTTAGTGATGCCTATACCAATGCAAGCGTAGATACCTGGAGAACGGATTGGTCGGCTGCTACCCTTGAAGACGTGACTGTAGACGGCAATGCCACCAAAAAGTATTCCGGACTTGATTTTGTAGGTATTGAAACCACAACGAATACGGTAGATGCAAGTTCGATGACGCATGTACGCCTGGATGTCTGGTCAGCTGATTTCACTTTCTTCGGGATTAAGTTAGTCGACTTCGGAGCGGATGGCGCCTTTGGTGGTGGAGACGATGTCGAACATCAAATTAATTTTGAGGCACCTGCGCAGGGTGGATGGATCAGCTACGACATACCACTGACTGACTTTACCGGACTGACGACTCGTTCGAACCTTGCTCAGTATATTTTAGTGGGTCAGCCTAGCGGTGCTACGACCATCTATGTAGATAATTTCTACTTCTATAATGAAAATGGCGGTGGCGGTGGTACCACGGAACCTCTGATGGCTGCCCCAACACCGACACAGGATGCGGCTAATGTAGTCTCCTTGTTCAGCGATGCCTATACCGATGTTGCGGTAGATAACTGGAGGACGGATTGGTCAGCAGCTACTTTCGAGGATGTGCAAATAGATGGCAATCCCACCAAGAAGTATTCTGATCTTGATTTTGTAGGTATTGAAACCGTCACCAATACAGTAGATGCTTCTGGAATGACGCATTTCCATATGGATGTCTGGTCAGCTGACTTCACTTTCTTCGGGATTAAACTGGTTGATTTTGGAGCAGACGGTGCATTCGGCGGCGGAGATGATGTCGAACATCAAATCAATTATGATATGCCAACTCAGGGCAGTTGGGTCAGCTTTGATATTCCTTTGACTGACTTCGCTGGGTTAACAAGCACTGGCAATATTGCACAATACATCCTGGTGGGGCAACCCGTCGGTGCTACTACCATTTTTGTGGACAATATGTATTTCTACCATGAAGGCGGCGGTGGCGGCAGTACAGAGCCATTGGTGGCAGCCCCTACACCTACGCAGGATGCGGCTAATGTTATTTCCTTATTTAGTGATGCTTATGATGATGTGCCGGTAAATACCTGGCGGACCGACTGGTCGTCTGCAGAATTTGAAGATGTGATGGTGGATGGGAATGCGACAAAGAAGTATTCTGCCCTTGATTTTGTGGGTATTGAGACGACGATGGAAAATACACTGGATATATCAGAAATGACTCATTTGCATGTTGATGTTTGGTCGCCCGACTTTGAGTTATTTGGGATCAACCTGGTTGATTTTGGAGCGGACAATAATTTTGGCGGGGGCGATGATGTGAATCATCAAGTGGAGTTTCAAACACCTGCGCAGGGCAGCTGGGTGAGTTATGACATTCCGCTGAGTGACTTTACAGGCCTTGTTACTAAGAAAAATATGGCACAATACATATTAGTAGGCCGGCCATTGTCAGCCACGACGATTTATGTGGATAACCTCTATTTTTATAAGGAATAGATTCGTCTCATAAGGCAAGCATTTGGTTCGTACTTTGGTGAATACCAGGTGTTTGTCTTGAAACATTTATTTGTAGATGAATCAAGTAAAATCAATAGAAGAATGAATTTTTTAAACATAAAGAAGGAGATAAATTTAATTTTATCAGGCGCACTACTGATGATTGTAGGGCTAGCGCTTTCAAGCTGTGAAAATGAAAACGAATTGGATGTACAGCGCGAATGGCAGCTCGTTTGGGAAGATGACTTCGATGGATCTGCCGGAGGCTCTGTAGACCCTGCTAATTGGAACTTTGATATCGGAAATGGATGCGACTCTGAAACAGGCTGTGGTTGGGGCAACCGTGAATTACAGTATTACACCAACCGGCCTGAGAATGTTTCGCTGGATGGTCAAGGCAACCTGGCCATTACTGCCAGAAGAGAAAATTTTGGAGGAGCGGCGTATACTTCAGCGAGGATTACTACAAAAGACAAGTTTGACCAGCAATACGGTCGTTTTGAAGCCCGCATTAAAATGCCCTGGGGCCCTGGCTTGTGGCCTGCCTTCTGGATGTTGGGTTCCAATATTGACCTGGTAAGTTGGCCACAATGTGGAGAAATAGATGTGGTAGAGTATCGAGGCCAAGAACCTAACCTGGTCCACGGCACCGTTCATGGACCTGGATATAATGGATCACTAGGTAATGCGGTCTCTAAGCTGTATGGTTTCGAAAATGATCGCTTTGATGTAGACTTTCACGTTTTTGCCATAGAATGGGGAGAAGGATACATTGACTATTTGGTTGATGATACACGTTATTTTCGCATTGAGCCGGAAGACGTACCAGGAGAGTGGGTGTATGACCACCCTTTCTTTTTACTTCTGAACGTCGCTGTAGGAGGCAATTTTGTGGGCTTCCCAGCTCCCGGAACGGAATTTCCACAGACCATGCTGATAGATTATGTTCGGGTGTATAAGGAAATCAATCAGTAAACAGTTTGAACCACACCTTTTTCTCTTAAATGAAATTTATGGAAGCTGTTAAAACAAAAAAAGACATCGCACTTGATATGATTCAATTTGAGAATGAAAAATATCTCAAAATTTCCAATTACGATGCTATGCGGCCCTTTTTTATGAGCATCGTCAGTAATTCTAACCACTGGATGTTCATATCAAGTAATGGAGGCTTGACAGCCGGTCGGAAAAATGCTGAATATTCCTTGTTTCCATATTATACGGATGATAAAATAACGGAATCTGCCGAGATCACAGGCAGCAAATCTATTTTCCTGGTGAAAAAAGGAGAGGGGCGTTCCAAATTTTGGGAACCTTTTTCTGAAAGATTTGATGGGATGTATGAGATCAGCAGAAATCTGTACAAAAACATCTATGGCAACAAAATCCTGTTTGAGGAGATCAACCATGACCTGGGCTTGACCTTCCGGTATCAGTGGAATTCCAGCGATCTTTTCGGTTTTGTCCGGATCTCCCAACTGATCAATAATACGGAGGAAGTAGTGAATATCAGCCTGCTGGATGGAATACAAAACATTCTACCCGCTGGTGTGGGGAGTTTTCTCCAAAATCAGTCGAGTAACCTGGTAGATGCCTACAAAAGAAGCGAACTGGACCAGGGATCTGGCGTGGGTATATACGCGCTAAGTGCCATCATTGTAGATAAGGCGGAGCCCAGCGAGGCCCTGAAGGCTAATGTGGCCTGGTCTTTAGGTTTGGACAAGCCGATGCGCTTATTGTCTTCTCTACAGCTAAAGCACTTTAGAAAAGGACAGACACTTCAGGGGGAAGTGGATGTGAAGGCAGAAAAAGGCGCTTACTTCATCCATTCACAGATTTCTTTGTCCGCCAGATCAGAAAAGGAATGGATGATCATGGCTGATGTCAATAAAAACCACGCCGCCGTATCCCAATTGATCCAAACCATCAAAGAGGAGAGTGGGCTCGCTCAAAAAGTCCGACAGGACATTGAGTTGGGTACCCGCCAATTAGTAGGCTTAACGGCCGCTTCAGATGGTTTGCAATTAAGTGCAGACGCCTTGCGTGATACCCGGCACTTCTCGAATGTGCTGTTCAACATCATGAGAGGAGGCATTTTTGATCATAATTACGACATGGAGAAGAAAGATTTTAGTGGCTATCTTCAAAAGGCTAATAAAACAGCTTTCCAAAAGGCGAAGACCCTACTGGCTGACTTACCGGAGGTGTTTGCTCTCAGCAGACTTCAAGAAGTCGCTCATCAAAGTGAGGATTCGAATTTTACCAGATTAGCTCTGGAATACATGCCGCTTAAATTTAGCAGACGGCATGGCGATCCCAGCCGCCCCTGGAACAAATTCTCCATCAATACCCGCAGCGAAGTGGACGGATCGAAGATCCTGGATTATGAAGGGAACTGGAGGGATATCTTCCAAAACTGGGAAGCGCTGGTTCTTTCCTATCCCGATTTCATTGAAAGCATGATCCATAAGTTCCTGAATGCGACCACTTTTGATGGCTACAATCCGTATCGCGTAACCAAAGATGGCTTTGATTGGGAGACCATTGAGCCGGATGATCCCTGGTCTTATATAGGATACTGGGGAGATCACCAGATCATCTACTTGTTAAAGCTTTTAGAAATTCAGGAAAACCATGCTCCCGGAAAATTGGAGCGGTATTTTGACAGGGACCTCTTCGTTTATGCGAATGTTCCGTATAAAATTAAATCGTATGAGGATATCCTGAAATATCCGAAGGATACTATCGAATTTGATGCCCAATTAGACCACAAAATCAGGGAGATAAGAGAAAATCTTGGGGCGGACGGGGCGCTGCTTCAAAATGCAAATAGAAAGATTTGTAAGGTCAATTTCATCGAAAAGATTTTAGCCACTGTTTTAGCCAAATTATCCAACTTCATTCCTGAGGGGGGCATTTGGATGAATACCCAGCGCCCGGAATGGAATGATGCGAACAATGCGCTGGTAGGGAACGGTGTTTCCATGGTGACGCTTTACTATCTCCGACGTTTTCTGCAGTTCTTTAAAAATGTTTTCGAAACCGCGGAAAAGGAAAAGGTGGAGGTTTCTATTGAATTGGCTCAGTTTTTCGAACAAGTCGTCAAAACCTTTGGTAAATATCAACACCTTTTGTCCGGTTCTATCGATGAGAAAAACGCAAAAAATATTTTAGATGGACTGGGGCAGGCAGGAAGTGATTATAGGTCAAAGGTTTACGATCAATCCTTTTCGGGCCAGAAACGATCTATCACTTTGCAGGACCTTTTGAAGTTTGTGGATCTGGGACTTCAGTTTCTGGAGCACTCCATCCAAGCCAACCAGCGTCCGGATAAGCTGTACCATGCCTACAACCTGATGACGGTCAATGAGGAGATGGACGAGGTTTCTATTTCTTACCTGAGTGAAATGCTCGAAGGGCAGGTAGCTGTTTTAAGTTCTGGCTATCTGTCTGCTAAACAATCCTTAGGGCTGCTGGATGGCCTAAAGAACAGTCAACTTTTCCGGGAAGATCAATACAGCTACATCCTCTATCCGAACAAAAATCTGGCTGGTTTCAGAGAAAGGAATAACATTCCCGAAAAATTAGTGGCCCAATCGGATTTACTCAGCCAAATGGCCAACAAGGGAGATGTTCAGATTATCGAAAAGGACGTAGAAGGGCGGTATCACTTCAACGGTAACTTCAAAAATGCGAACGATCTCCGAAATGCACTCGATTCTCTGTCCCTAACAAGGTATGCACCACTGGCAGCAACAGAGAGAAAAAAGGTGCTCCAGATCTTTGAAGACGTATTTAACCACAAGGCCTTCACCGGCCGATCCGGAACCTTTTATGGCTATGAAGGACTGGGGTCCATCTACTGGCACATGGTGTCCAAATTGCAGCTGGCGGTTCAGGAAGTATGCCTGAAAGCGGTCAAAGACGGGGAAAGCGAAGAGGTCATCGGCCGTTTACTGGAACATTACTACGAGATCAATGAAGGGATCGGCGTGCATAAGCCGCCGACACTGTATGGTGCATTCCCGACCGATCCGTATTCGCATACCCCCGCAGGGAAAGGGGCTCAGCAACCTGGTATGACCGGCCAGGTGAAAGAGGACATTCTTTGCAGGTTCGGCGAGCTGGGGGTTTTTGTGAAAGAAGGCCGCCTGCTATTTAATCCCTGTTTGTTGAGAAAGGACGAGTTCCTCTCCAAGTCTAAGGTGGTAGAATATGTGGATATCCGATCTAATTGGCAACAACTTGAGTTGGCCCCGGGTACGCTATTTTTCACCTACTGTCAAATACCGGTGCTGTATACATTGGCGGAGAAAAACGGGGTAGAGGTGGTTCGTTCGAACGGTACGGTTGAAGAGTTTGATAGTTGGCAACTGAACTTAGAGAGTAGCCGACAAATTTTTGGCAGAACCGGAGAAATTACTCAGTTGAAAGTTCATATGGAGGAAGCCTCACTGCGGTAGGATGAAAGTTATACAAAGGAATCAACGATAATAGCCTAGGATTTTAGATCCTGATTTTTGAAGTGCGGTAGGTCTTAGCCTGGAACAATTAACATTGTCTCCTGCTGCCAGGCTATTGCCTAACAACAAAATAAGAGACAATGAAAAACTCATTATTAAGCGGGCTTATGCTGATGTCATTGATGATAAGCTTTTCGTGCAACCAACAAAAGAATATAAAAGAAGAAAAAACCGTGCAAGAAGTGAAGAACATAACAGCGCAAGAAATTTTAGGCAATCCGGATTATCAGGCTATTTCCTATGGTGGGTTCCGAGCAAAATCGAGGGATACCTTACCCACTGTCGGGCAATTGAAAGAGGATATGAAACTTCTGGCCGCAGCTAATTTTAAGGTGATAAGGACCTACAATACCACGAAGTTTAAGCACGCAGCCCTGGTTTTAGAAGCCATCCGTCAATTAAAAAATGAAGACCCGGCTTTTGAAATGTATGTCATGCTGGGTGCATGGATAGATTGCGAAAATGCGTTCACAGCCAATCCAAATCATGATGGAGAAGATGAGGAAGCCAATGCGGCCGAAATCGGAAAGGCCGTAGCATTAGCTAAAGAATATCCTGATATCGTAAAGATCATCGCAGTTGGCAATGAGGCTATGGTCAAATGGGCCGCTAGCTACTTTGTACAGCCAGGCGTGATCCTTAAATGGGTGAACCACCTACAAGACCTCAAAGCAAACGGAGAACTACCGGAGGATCTCTGGATTACCAGCTCCGACAATTTCGCTTCCTGGGGCGGTGGAGGCCCTGAATATCATGTAGCAGAGCTGGATTCCTTAATCAAGGCAGTGGACTATATCTCCTTGCACACTTACCCCATGCACGACACCCACTACAATCCTGATTTCTGGGGGGTATTGGAGTCTGAAGAAGACTTGACCGACTCTGAAAAGATCGATAAGGCCATGGAGCGCGCCCGTGATTATGCCATGGCCCAATACCGCAATACGATGGCTTATATGAAGGGCTTAGGCGTGGAAAAGCCCGTCCATATTGGCGAGACTGGCTGGGCAAGCGCTTCCAATAGCTTTTACGGGCCGAACGGCTCCCATGCTACCGACGAATACAAAGAGGCCCTTTATTATCAACTGATACGAGATTGGTCGAATAAGGAAGGTATATCCTGTTTTTACTTTGAAGCCTTTGATGAAATATGGAAAGACGCTCAAAACCCGGGAGGTTCTGAAAATCATTTTGGACTCTTTACGGTGGACGGACAAGCAAAATATGTCCTCTGGGATAAGGTGGATGAAGGCGTTTTTGAAGGCTTGGGTAGAGACGGAAAGCCTGTTTTGAAAACTTACAACGGCAATAAAGAAGCTTTGCTTCAAGAGGTGTTATTACCACCCGTAAAAAAAGAAGTGCGAGTAGAAGGTTAACTCAAAAAATGAATTCCAATGTTTAAAAAAATCAGTTTTGTCCTAATTTCTATGGCTATGTTTAGCGCGTGTACTCAGGAAAACCCATTGGAAGTAGAGGTATATGAAACCTCTGCTAAAGGGAATCAACTAACAAAGCTCACTGAGTTTTCCTCCGGCGATTCTTCTTCTGTTATACGATTATTTCCGGAGAAAAAGCTCCAGACCATTACTGGTTTCGGAGGGTCATTTACAGAGGCCTCTGCTTACTTATTGAATCAATTAAGTAAGGAAAACCGAGAAAGGATCCTGGAGGCCTATTTCGGAGAAAGCGGCGCCCGATACTCCCTGACCCGAACGCATATGAATTCCTGCGACTTTTCGCTGACTAACTATTCCTATGCACCTCTTGAAGGGGATAAAGAATTAACTAGTTTTTCTATAGAAGAAGACCGCGACGACATCATTCCGATGATCAAAGAAGCGATGGCTATTTCCAAAGAGGGCTTCAAAATCATTTCTTCCCCCTGGACTGCTCCACCCTGGATGAAAGACAATAAGAAGTGGCCGGGAGGAAAGCTCCTGCCCGAATATTACGACAGCTGGGCCTTGTTTTTCTCCAAATACCTGGACGCTTACAAGGCTGAAGGCATTGATATTTGGGGGGTAACGGTAGAAAACGAGCCGTTGGGAAATAACAACAATTGGGAAAGTATGCATTACACACCCAAAGAGATGACGGACTTTGTTCAGAATCATCTGGGGCCACAGCTACGAGCGGATGCGCCGGATGTAAAAATCCTGGGGTATGACCAAAACAGGGGAGAGGAACTAAAAGAATGGGTCGATGAAATGTACCGCGACGAAGCTGCGGCCCAGTATTTTGACGGTACGGCCGTTCATTGGTATGCCAGTACCTATGATTGGTTCCCTAAATCGCTTCAATACGCACACGAAGCCGCTCCCGACAAATACCTGATTCAATCAGAAGCTTGTGTTGATGCAGAAGTGCCGAAATGGCAGGATGATCAGTGGTACTGGTCGAAAGAAGCGACAGATTGGGGCTGGACCTGGGCTTCGGAGGAGCAAAAGTACCTGCACCCCAAATATGTGCCGGTATATCGATATGCCCGCGACATCATCGGCTGTCTGAACAATTGGGTGGATGGCTGGGTCGACTGGAATATGGTATTGGACCGGCAGGGCGGCCCGAATTGGTTTGAAAACTGGTGTGTTGCACCAGTCATTGTGGACCCCGAACAGGATGAGGTGTATTTCACGCCGCTTTATTATACGCTCGCTCATTTCAGCAGGTACATCCGGCCGGGGGCTCAGGTAATCGACCTGGAAAATACTGATGAGTCCCTCATGGTCACAGCAGCAGAAAATCCAGATGGCAGTACCGTGGTGGTTGTATTGAATCAGGGAACAGCAGCCCGGCATTTCCAACTTGATTTAGGGGATAGGTCTGCCGAATTGTCCATCGATGCTCAGGCTATCCAAACCATATTAATCTCTAACATCTAACTCAATTCAATGTAAGAACATAAAATTTAAATTATGAACAAGTATCAAACAGCAGCTAAGGACCGGATTCCATTAGGACAAAAGCTAGCATATGGCTCTGGCCAGCTAGTCAATAATTTACTGCCGGGAGCATTAGGAATTTTTATGTTCTTTTTACTCACTGCCTTTGGAATGGATCCTTTTTTAGCAGGCTTATTAGGAGGCTTGCCTAGAATATTTGATGCCATTACAGATCCTATAATGGGATTTATTTCGGATAATACCAAGTCCAGATTTGGACGCAGGAGGCCTTATATTTTTGTAGGGGCTATTTTAAGTGGGATATTGTTTGCTGTTTTATGGCAGTTGGA
>JAUIKE010000227.1 GCA_030430845.1 Bacteroidia bacterium
AACTTTAAAAGTCTTGGGCTGTCTGTTGAAGAAATTATCTCCATTGGTGGTTGACTTAGATCCATGGCGGTTGAAATATTGGGTAAGGGCTTGCTGTAGCATAGAACGCTTATTGTTAATACCTGTATCATTGGGGAACCACCCGCTATTGAATAGTTCCAGGTACGATCTGAGTTTAACATCTATCGTAATACGGGTATGCTTGGCATCGTCGGCCCATTCGCCATAATTCTGTTTTCCACTCGCGCCATAAGAAATGAATTCAACATTCTGCTCGCCAATTTCTTCTTTGATGTCGCTGATCTGGCCACTACTGTGACCATACTCCAACCCTAATTCGATCGCCTGAACCTGACCTTCGACACCAACTCTAAATTCACTTTCACTTTCATTCCGACTACCATAGGCTGATTTCGAATACTTAAAGCGATAGCTACACTTGGCACCTACTAAATTCTCACTGGAAAAATGGGTGCCCCATTTGGTTATAAATCGTGTGTATTGATTGATATCGCTTCCTAACCGACTAACATCGTTTCTAAATTCTGCTGATAATTTATGAGGATAATTCATATTTAGGGATAAGCGGTGGCCCTGGTAACTCCAATCTCGGGTGATATAAATATTCTCATTATTGCTTGTTGTGGCTTCTACATTATTAAAAGCTGCACTACCGCTGAAGGAAGCAATCCCTGGTAAGCCTACGGAACCTCCAAAGGAATTACCATAAGAGTTTTGAAATTCTTCTGCTGATTTTATCCACCCCGACTTTTCATTGTTTTTGAATATCCCTAGCTCATCACCTCTAACACCTACTGGCAAATACTTTTTCACTTCCAGGTTAGATGATTTACTGAGATTAATGGCTTTGTTGGCATCAGGTGTCAATTCAAAAACCCTTGGAGGGGTGTAGCTACCATTTTTAACTGAATTCTGGGTAAAGTTTTCCGGGTCAGTATAAACGGCGTCGAAACCTACTCCTAATTGCCCAACGGGGATCATCTCACTTTGGTGAGGCGTAGAACCCGATTCAGGTCCTACGGGAGGTTGAGAGGGCTGTGGATCAACAGCTTGTGGGTTAACTGCAACAGCTTCTCTGGAACCAACAGGCATGCCTTCTCCCGAAATTGTGAAAGACTGACTACCCTGTCGGTTGGCCACATAAGTATCCAGTATAGCTCCAGAAGCGGTTTTAAAAATCCAGGCTGAAGATTCGCTGGTTTGAAAACTTTGGTTTTGGTTTGCTGACAAAGAACCTTTCTGTCTTTCATTTCCACTCTGATCGACCCAATAGATTACGGCCGTACCACTGGCTCCATTATAAAAGTTTACACTAACTGAAGAACCAGAGTTCCCAGATCTAAATTCAACATCTATTTCTTGCGAACGATTGCCGACGGTTCCGGTCATTAAAACAGCATTGTTATTAGCTGTTTTAACATTCCACTGCATATTGGAGGGCATTCTTATTTCCTGGTAATCTCCACAGCGTAAATCTGCTTTGAATATTTCTCCACCATTAGGGCTAAGTTGATAGACTTTTACATCCATCAGGGTATAATTGATGAAGGTAACATTGACCAAGGCGTAACTATTTTCCCGGGCATGACCAAAGGACAATATACCTACACATATCATTAGAAATACAATCATCTTTTTCATTTCAAATAATTTTAATTAATGTGAGTTGCGATTTTTCATTACAGGCTGATCTTTTTAACTGTTCAAATAAAGATTCAGCCATTTATACCGCAATTGGGAAATGGTTATCAGTTGGGTGGTAATTTTTAACTCAGTAGCAAAGATGATTGGAAATAGGTTGAATGGTCTGTCATTCTCATTCAAAGGAATTAACTGGGCGACTTATTTTCTGGAATTCATCCATAAAAATGTGCTCTTAGGGAATGATTTTCAAAATCTGATGGTTCGCTTAAATGACCTCCTGCGCAGAAAGTCGAATTATTATCAGGATATCAGAGCAGGAGTGCCGGCACCTATTAGATTGTTTAGACTAAAAAGACCTTTGATCATGGACAACCCATCCTCCTATCTCGATGCAAACCAAAAGCTCTGGGATCAAAAAACCGAGGTGCATGTCGACTCGGAATTTTACGACATGAAAAGCTTCCTGGCCGGGCAGACCTCCCTCAAAGAGATTGAATTACCTCTTTTGGGAGATATTAAGGACAAAAGCTTGCTGCACCTTCAATGCCATTTTGGGCAGGACACCCTGTCACTGGCGCGTATGGGCGCGCAGGTGACGGGCATTGACTTGTCGGAAAAAGCCGTTCAAACAGCACAGAACCTGGCGAAGCAACTCAATTTATCGGCCCACTTTCTCGCCAGCGATGTTTTTCAGCTGGATAAAAAGCTGGAAGGGCAGTTTGATATTGTTTTCACTTCCTACGGCGTCATCGGATGGCTACCGGAATTGAAGAGCTGGGCTCGCATCATCGATCATTTTCTCAAGCCGGGCGGGCAGTTTGTCTTTGTGGAGTTTCATCCGGTCGTTTGGATGTTTGACGATCATTTTACACGTTTTGACTATGCTTATTTCAATACGGAGGCCATCATTGAAGAAATAGAAGGCACCTATGCTGACCGGAATGCGCCTATCAAAGCCAAGGCCTACAACTGGAATCATACTTTGTCAGACGTCATCGGATCCCTTTTGGAGAGGGGCTTACAAGTCACTCATTTCCAGGAATATGACTATTCACCCTATGATTGTTTTAATCATACCGTAAAAACAAAGAAAGGGTATCAGATTAAGGGAATGGAGGGGAAGATACCGATGGTCTATTCTTTGGTAGTTAATAAGAATTAAAAAAGGAGCTGTCTTGTCAGACAGCCCCTTTTCTGTTTTTTTAGTGAAAAAGATGGTATAGCACCCCTCCGACGGAGGAGGCTGTTATGTTATATGGCTTATTTCTTTCAACCGGACTTTTAGCTTTTTTTTGGATGGCTGTTTTGGGTAAAAATGTCATGTCATAGTGGGCCTAAAAAAGTGCCCGGGGTAAATGCCACCTTAAAAAAAGCGGGGATAGATCAAGTCAAATATCTTTGTTTTGGATATTGATTATGATTATAACTAACGATAACTGGTTCTCAATCTATCCCGTTGCTTCAAAAATTTGAGTCCGATTGAATTGTATGTGACCTAAGGCTTATGCTCTGTTAAAGGCCGCTGCCTTAGAAAGATACAGCACTAACTGTTGGTTAATTACTATATCAGCTTTTTTCAAATTATTCCATACCATAATTTCCTCGATCGTACACTTGAAACGTTTGGCTAATGTGCCGATCGATTCTCCTTTTTCAACAGTATATGTCATCTTGAACTTGCCTGCTGGAACGGGCGCTTTGATAGAGGTTCCTTTCTGTGCCAGGTAGTCTCTCACTTTGTCCACTGCATTTTCAGGGAGGATAATGAAATTACCTTTAGCATGTCCGGGAACGAAACCTTTCAGGTAAACGGGATTCAGACCGGCGATCGTTCCATAGTCCAATCCGCTTGCCTTGGCCAGTTCGCTGAAGCTAGCTCTTTGATAAACTTTCAATGTACGGGTATTATTTAAGTCGAAGTTCGGTAAACGTGGAATCAAATCGTGGTTGCTGTAGTAGTTGGCGATATAAGCAGCTGCAACAAATTTAGGGATGTACAACTGCGTTTCTTTCGGTAGATAATTTTTTACAACATCAAAGTTCTTAGAACCAGCTGTCCTGATTGCTTGCTGAACGCGCCCGGGTCCGCTGTTATAGGCAGCCAATACCAGCGACCAGTCACCGAACATGTTGTACATATCAGAAAGCATGCGCACGGCAGCTTCTGTAGCACGGTAAGGGTCATGACGCTCGTCCATGTATTGATCAACAGTTAGCTTGTAATGGCGGGCAGTAATACCCATCATTTGCCAAAGCCCTACTGCACCTGCATGAGAGCGGATGTCCAAACGCAATCCTGATTCAATTATTGGTAAATACTTGAGCTCTTTGGGAAGGTTATATGCTTCCAGATAATGCTCAAAAATTGGGAAGAACAGCTTGGTACGACCTAAGATAAGTTCAGTGTCACGCTTTCCTGTAGTAACATACTGTCTTACTTGCTTCGTAATATCGTCTGTATATGTAAATCTGAAGGGAATGTCTATACGAGATAGACGGTCTTGAATGCCTATTTCGGTAGCTTCGTCATAGTACGCGGTAGTAGTAATGTTGTTCGCATCGATTGTCTCTGTAATGTACAAATCGGTTGTTGTGTTTGAGTAGGCAGAATAGCTGCACAGGGCAACCATTACGGCTACTAATGTCCATGGGATGTTCATTTTATTTGAGATTTTGATTTTACCCTTTTTCAGGAATAAATCCTGTAATAGTCTTTTAAAATTGCTGAATAAGGGTTTCTTGTAAAACTTAACCGTTCTTATCATTTGAGTTTACAAACCTTGGATTATAACTGGGCCAAAGGTATACCCTTTTACCAGAATAAGCAATGACTTTTGACCTGATCAAGGTCAAATTGCTACCAAAGTCCGATCTCAAAGTATTAATGGATAAAAATGAGCATACGACATTGAAGAATAAGTATTGGCTTATACTTATCTCTGCCAATAAAAATATTGGCAATTATGCTCAAGGTGAAAGATGAGCTATGGGAATTCAGGTGGGATATGTTCGCTATGTTCGGTTACAAATATAGTTAAAGAAAATCTTAAAATCTTGTTAAAATTTATTTTTTTTCAGATTTTCCCACCAAAATCGCCACATTTTTTCATTTTTCAACTGTTTCCAACTATTAATGAACTTGATTTATACTTTAGACTGCACTTAATAAGAAAAGTCACACATGAATTTAAAAATTTTAGCTTTTGGTATAGCCAAAGATATTGTAGGGGGAAAATCTGTAGAACTAGAATTAAATTCTGACTCGCCTACCGTACAGGAGTTAAAGGAAAAATTAGCTGCTGATTTCCCGACTTTTAAAGACTTAAGATCTTTTGCCATTGCGGTGAATGAAGAATATGCCCGGAATGAGCAAAAGATTACTGCATCGGATGAAATCGTAATTATTCCCCCCGTAAGTGGAGGGTAAATTATCAATAGGGGCGTCGAATAAGGACGAAGGAGTTATTCGACAGCCCTATTGATAAGCTTAATGGCCTGTTCTTTCTCTTCCGGACTATTTACATTCATCAACGCTTTCGGATCCTCCGCATCCAGTAAGGCTATCATGGAATTGATCAACACCTTTCTTGGGCAGGAATAGCCCTGCGCTAAAAACTGCAATAATACCGGATAAGCCCGGGGCTCCCAGATAGCGATCAATGGCTCAGGGAATTCATTGACCGGACTATTAAAAGCAGTGGCCAATTTCGATAAGTTCCGCTGATTGCGAAGCTGGCGAATGCTTTTTTCATTTAATAAAGGTAAGTCGCAAGCGACTACCAGCCAGGCGGCTTCAGGATCTTCTCTAAAGGCAGAAAGAATCGCTCCGAAAGGTCCAAGGCCATCAAAAGTATCTGCAAGCAACGGAAATTCGGTTTCTATTTCTCCTACCTGATCCTTTCTACAGGAAATATAGGTTTCTTCACAGAGAGATTCCAGCATCCTTGCGGCATACTCCCGTTGTGGTAGTCCGTGGTATGCAATGGCTCCTTTGTCTTCTCCCATTCGCCGGCTTTTCCCGCCGGCCAGCACCAGTCCTTTTAGAACAGGTCTTCTTTCTGACATGGCCTGGGCTAAGAATAAAGCAATCCGATGCACTTCCTTAAAATGAAAAACGGGTAAAGAGCGCCCATCCAGCATTTCTTCTAAGAAATCATAGGGCGTGTCTCCCTCATCCGTAGTCAGGATCAACTGAATATCGGTCAGCCTATCCAGTTTTCTGGAAAGGGACTCCTTTTTTTTGGGGTCCAGCACCACAATTTGGTGCTTGGCCTTGAAATGATTGCCGTTAACCAATACCAGGTCTTCATTATTAAACTGCACCCGATGCTGATAGCTATCAAAGGAAGCATCTGAGTCAAAGCGGTGAAAATTGATCTTATCCGTATACTCAAACGTGGCTCCGGCTTCCATGGCATTTTCAGGAACTTCAGGAAGTTCCTGATGCTCATCTCCATGCTTATGATCGGCATCAACATAGGCAATACGGTAGGTATCTTTGAGTTCCTGGATTAATTGATAGGCCAGTTGCTGGATTTTCCCGCAGGGAGTTCCTATGACGGCCCATTCGTTCCGGTGGAATTGACCGTGAGTGGGCCGAGCTATCTTGGCGTGTTTTTGATGTGACATAACAATTATTTATTAGCAGCATGGGGTTGTGTAAAAACTCGTTCCTCGTTTTTACCCACCTCCAAAAAATATATTATTGGTTGTGTGAAAAGGCCGAAGGACTTTTTACACAACCCCATGCTGCAACTTACTCTCTTGAAAAGTCTCTTTTGCCTCCTGATTTCGCCATCAATTTTGTTTCCTTGATGATGATATCGTGAGAAAATGCTTTACACATATCATATATGGTGAGGGCAGCAATGGTCGCACCAGTCATGGCTTCCATTTCCACCCCGGTTTTAGCCATTACACTGGCCGTGCAATCGATCACAACTTCCTTTTTTTCATTGAGCCCGATCTCGATGTTACAATTATCCATGCCGATGGGGTGACAGAGTGGAATCAATTCCCCGGTTTTTTTAGCGCCCATAATACCGGCCAGAATGGCTGTTTGAAATACCGGTCCTTTCTTGGTTTGGATATCGCTTCCTTCCAGTTGGTTCAGGATCTCCTCTGTGAGTACAACAATGCTTCGTGCTCTGGCTATACGCTGGGTAGCCACTTTTTTACCCACATCTACCATAGAGGGGTTACCGGATTCATCTAAGTGTGTGAATTTGGACATAGAATTAAATTTATTTTTAAAACGGCCGTGCCGTCTTAAAAATAATAACTTTTATCCTCCAATTGTTGACATGGATTCAGAAGCCGGAAAACCAAACTGCCGGTTTTTCTCCGCTTCGAAACCGTTCTTGGCACGGCTTCCAACCGCTTCCAGGAAGGTTGTTTTAAGCTGCTCATCTGAAGCACCGGCCCGCATGATGTTTTTGATATTGAACACCCCGTCGTCATACAAACAGGTCTTGAGCATCCCTTGCGGAGTGATCCGGATCCGGTTGCAGGTACCACAGAAGGTACGACTATAAGCTGCAATGACACCTATGCTTCCCTGGTGACCGGGAATCTGATAATTATAAGCAGTAGAATTGGGCGGGTCAGGAATTTTTTCAAGTGTGGGATAAGCCTCCTTAATGTGTTCAATGATCTTTTTGAAGTTCCATTCGAGCGTCGGATAGTGATCGCCGGTTCCATTAAAGGGCATTTCTTCGATAAAGCGGACACTTACGGGATAGTCCTTAGTAAGTTGTACCATAGGTAAAATATCCTGTGTGTTTTTGCCATCCATAACTACAGCATTGATCTTGGTAGGTATTCTATGTTTAACCAATGCATGAAACGTATCCATTACTTTTGGAAAAACATTCCGGCGGGTAATCTCATAAAAACGGTCGGCATCCAGGGTATCCAGACTGAGGTTAACTGATGAAATGCCCATTTTTTGGAGGTCCCCTACGATCGGAGCTGTTAAAGTACCATTTGTAGTGATGTTGACCTTTTTGATACCTGGAATACGACAGAGGTTGAATAAAAATTCCAACATATCTTTTCTCACAAATGGCTCTCCACCCGTGATGCGTACCTTTTCGATCCCTAAGCCTGCCAGAATGGTCAACAGTCGATCCATCTCCTCATAGGAGAGCAATTCTTCACGAGCCACATAGTTGATCCCTTCCTCCGGCATGCAATAAAAGCACCTTAGGTTGCATCGATCGGTTACTGCCAGCCTGACATAGTTGACAAGGCGTCCGTGATTATCGTATAACTTACTACTCATTATTAAATTAATTTAACGCTTGTGACGGTTTCAAAACCGCCACTAAACGAATTTGAAACCGCCACAAGCTTCATCAATACCTCCAGGAGGTCAAATCCGCTACTTTGGGAGCCAGGTTCGACACATTTCCCGCCCACTTGTTAATGAACATCTGATGATAGCGGAGGCGAGAAATGTGGTTCGGCTGAGTATGATCACCATTCCAGCAATGCTCGGCGCGGTCTCCGTAATCTACTTCTCCGTCATAATAAGGGGCAGTTGTTTCTTCAAGGATATCCTCCATCAAATAAACCGCATTATTAAGATAGTAGTTGTCCATATCCCCACAATAAATGTGGATTTTGCCTTTTAGTTTAGGTCCCAGCTCTGCCCAGTCGCGTTTTAGGATGTAAGCCAGGTCATAATTTTCTTTCCAGTAATTGGCCACTTCTTTATTAATTTCTCCACTTTCTTTATCCCAGATACGCTGGGGGTACCCATCCTCCCCCACTGGCGAATAGACAGCTTCCCAGATGTCCCATTGCTGTCCGGAACGCCCCTTTGTACCGAGCGCCAGTTCACGCAGGTTCATATCGCGCAGCGTGGCATCCATTTCTCCCAGGTAATTCCGATGCCCTGGACGAAGAGTTTTGCGAAACGGCCCTTCTTCGTAATACGCATTTTCGTCTTCGTACAAATTTACCAGGCAGTAGGCCCTGAAATCGATGGGGTCCGGACAAGCGGCATAACATGTACCGTAATCATCCGGATACTTGACCTGCACGGCCAGTGCTTCCCAGCCTCCGGTGGAGCCGCCATACACGAATCGAGACCAGCCTTCGCCAATACCTCTGAACGTTTCTTCTATATAAGGTATTAGTTCATAAGTAATGGCATCGCCGTAAGGACCCAGGTTTTCGGAATTGACGGCGTAAGAATCGTCGTAAAATGGATTGGCGTGCTGAATTTCTATAGCAATCACCCTCGGAAAATCAGGGCCTGTCCAGGCCTTATAGAAATCATAGGCTTCCTGCTGAACGATTTTATTGTAACATTCCACATCGAATCGGGCGCTGTATTCACAATCAATATCCTCATCGGGAGGGCTGGTACGCCAGCCTCCAAAATCGTATGGAAAATGTCCGTGCATAATAGCCAGGGGATAACGAACATTGGGATGATCGTCAAAGCCTTCCGGCAACAGGACATGAGCGCCCAGGTACATTGGCCGGCCCCAGAATTCGGAGAGCATTTCGCTCTTGATTTTTATATGCTTTACATATTTGCTGTCTTCAGGTGCTTCGATCGGTGGAATTTCCTGATCTAAAGTGATGCTGATCGGGGCAGCAGAGTTGGCATTCACTTGAATTTTTGTAGGTGTGCTATACAAATTGCCGGGAGCCCGATTCCACTGCTGCCCTTCTCCCCGATCCATGGGCATTTTTACAGTATGCCCATCAGCCCGATTAAAGGTTTCGTATTTATGTAGTAAAACCTGAACAGTATACGCACCGGAAGGCAACTCAGTAAGGCTACTGATCGGATAACCAAAAGCTGCTGCATCAAAGGTCTGTGTTTGCCCTTCCGTCCAGTTCTCTACATCGATACCGAATACTTGCTGAGTGCCGGGGCCGTCACTGACCTGGAAGCGAGGCTCCCTTTCGTCATTGGTAGAAATCAGCAGTAACAAACGACCGTCAAGAATGGAGTCCGCTAAAGCAGTAGGGTACGATACTTCGAACACCGGACTCGCAGGAGCAGATGCTTCGGGCGTACAAGCTGTATGGACAAATACCAGCCCGGTCAAAACCGATAAAATGAAGATGGAGCGATAGGATAGTTTCATTTGTGATTTATTTATGTTGACATTTCAATTACTTTGGTTTGCTGCTTTCTCCCAATCATTGAAGGGCTAAAAAAGGTGAATAGGTTGCCAACTTCAATGCGCGTCTCTTAATCGAATATAGTAAAAAAAGTTGTTCATACTTTCATATGTTAGCTAAAAAAAAGAAATCCCGAATTTCCTTCTAAAAAGGGTTTCTCAACAATTCAAAACCATGATTGTTATAGCCTTCGATATAAAAAATATATCAATATTGATTCCTCGGCCTCAAAATCATTGAATTGGCAGATAAGCTGATATCTAGTTAGGTGAAACCCATCATTTCCTTCTAATTTTGCAATGATTTTTGCCGAAATGTGCAAACTTAAATAACGCTGCCGGTTTCGAACTACCACAAGTAAATATATTCGACAGTAAGTTAAATTCTCCAAAATGAAAAGATTGGCCTTAACCTTAACCGTAATTTGTATAAGCCTGGCACTGGCTAAGACGCAAAATGCTTTGGAAAGTCCCGAACCCAGTGCTGTTTTCGTACAAAGAACGGATTTGGGTATGGAAATTGACGGCAAGCTGGACGAAGCAAGCTGGAAAAACGGGGTTCCCGCCGTTGACTTTTGGGAATACTTCCCTTCTGATAGTATGCATGCAAACATTAAGACAGAGGTCTACATGACTTTTGATGACAATTACCTGTACATCGGGGCCATTTGCCATTCTGTTGGAGATGAATACGTCGTTCCATCCCTTCGCAGAGATTATCGGGCCGGAGGCAACGACAACCTAACATTTGTACTCGACCCCTTTAAAGACAAAACCAATGCTTTTGTATTCGGCATGAATCCTCTAGGTGTACGAAGAGAAGCACTCATAGCCAACGGCGGACGGCGAGGAGATGATTTCGACGAATCATGGGACAATAAATGGAAAGGAGCCAGCCAAATCCACGACGGTTATTGGTCTTGTGAGCTGGCCATACCATTCAGTACGCTCCGCTTTAAAGAGGGAGAGAAAGAATGGTTTTTCAACTGCTATCGTTTTGACACCCAATCTAATACCCGCTCCACCTGGGCTCGAATACCACAAAATCAAACCATCATGGACCTGGCCTATTCGGGCAAGATGATCTGGTCCGAGCCGCTGAAAAAACCAGGAGCCAGTGTTTCCGTTATACCTTATATATCCGGCAGTTATGACCAGAATTTTGAAGAGAACGGCGACCCCAATTTCAACTCGGGGATCGGAGGGGATGCCAAAGTCCGGGTTTCTTCAGGCTTGAACCTTGACCTAACCTTTAATCCAGACTTTTCGCAGGTAGAGGTGGATCAACAGGTTATCAACACCGATCGTTTTGAGATCTTCTTTCCCGAGCGCCGGCAATTTTTTCTAGAAAACGCTGACTTGTTTGGCGGCTTTGGTACGTCAAGGATCAACCCGTTTTTCTCTCGTCGGATAGGGGTTTCGCAAGACACGAGTACCGGACAGAACATTCAGAACACCATTTTGGGTGGCGCAAGATTAAGCGGAAAGCTGGATAATAACTGGAGGATCGGCTTTTTGAACATGGTCACCGATCAGGACAAGCGCAATGGTTTGCCAACTTTCAATTATACAGTTGCGGCGGTACAAAGAAAAATGTTTGCCCGGTCTAACATCGGAATGATCTTTGTGAATAAGCAATCCGTTTCAGATTTGATGCAGAATGACCAGGACAGTACAGACCTGTATACCCCTTATAACAGAGTAATAGGCTTAGATTACAACCTTGCTTCGGCAGATAATCGCGTCACCGGCAAATTTTTCTATCATCGGGCCATCACGACTGATACCGAACTAGACGATAAATTTTCTCATGGTGCCAGCTTGAGTTACCAGGTTCGAAAATTCCGGTTGGAATACGCACACGAATGGGTGGGCGAAGGCTTTGATGCGGAGGTTGGTTTCGTACGTCGTAAAGATTACTTCCGGATTAACCCGGAAGGAAGGTTATTTTTCTACCCCAAAAAAGGATACTTCAATCAACACGGTGTTGGTTTCAGCACAGAGTTTTTCTTTCGTCCTGAGCTTGGGAAAACAGACCACCGCTTACGACTATTCTGGGATTCTGACTTTAGGAATACCGGTGGTATGTTCGTCAGCCTGACTAATGAGTATGTTTATTTAACAGAAGGTTTTGACCCTACCAGAACGGATTCGCAGGAACTTCCCGGTGAAGCTGGATATAATTTTACGCGCTTAAGCGCTTCCTTTCGTACGGATTCTCGAAAAGTCTTTTCTTTCCGGGTGGGGCCTGAGTTCGGGCAGTTCTACAATGGTATGCGATACGGAATAGGTGGGAGTGTTACGTGGAGATACCAGCCCCTCGGTTCTATCCAAATGACTTTTGACTACAACCGGATTGAACTACCGGAGCCCTATGGTTCTGCATCGCTATTCCTCATCGGCCCTCGCATTGACCTGACTTTTACCAAGAATCTTTTCTGGACGACCTTCCTTCAATACAACAGCCAGATCGAGAACTTCAATATCAATACCCGCTTTCAGTGGCGTTTTGCCCCTGTATCCGACTTTTTCATCGTCTATACAGACAACTACGACACTTATGATTTCAGAACGAAAAACCGGGCTTTAGTCGCCAAGGTCACCTACTGGTTAAATTTGTAAAATCTGCTCCCACCCCATAATGGCAAGCTGCCAAACCCTGCCATTATCGGACAAAAGCGGACAGGAACTTGCGGCCAAATAAAATTTTGTGAATCTTGCGTTAGTCTATGCTTACCCCCAATGT
>JAUIKE010000228.1 GCA_030430845.1 Bacteroidia bacterium
TACAAGGCGAGCGACCACTGGTGGTTCACGGCGCGGGCCGGCGTGTCCTTCCGCGGCGAGCGGCAGGCTTCGCAAAACACGGTGGTCCTCTTCCACGTCGTGGATAAATCAAAAGAAGTGGATTTTGAGTTTGATAACCGACCTTATTTGTTCGTAGATATGGAAACCGGTGAAAAAATTAAGCTTCAGTCCAATCAGGTCAAAGACCAATACATCAAGCAGATGGCCGAGTTTAAAAATGAATTGAAGTTGAAGTGCCTGCAATATCGCATTGATTTTGTGGAGGCAGATATACACGAAGGCTTTCGTCCCATCTTGCAATCCTATCTCGTAAAAAGAAGTAAAATGAATTGATAATGGGTTAAGAGGTTATATATTTTTTGGGCCGCTGCTGCGGCCCAAAAAATATATAACCTCTTATTAATTGTACACTACTATTATGATCCAACTCAAAGACTACTCCGCTGATGCTCCTGCCGACATTGACAAGGACGACATTAAAGACCAGACCGAGGAAATGGTCAAAAAAATAGGTAAGCTTCAAGATATTCTGTATGCTCAAAAGAAGCACAGTTTGCTAGTAGTTTATCAGGGAATGGATGCCAGTGGGAAGGACGGTGCTACCGAAAAAGTATTCAAGGATTGCCATCCGGCCGGACTGAATGTCATCTCTTTTAAAAAGCCCACAGAAGAAGAATTCGCCCATGATTTTCTCTGGCGTGTCCACAAGCACAGTCCTGCCAAAGGCATGATCCACATTTTTAACCGGTCTCA
This sequence comes from Bacteroidia bacterium, assembly GCA_030430845.1. Lineage (GTDB taxonomy): Bacteria > Bacteroidota > Bacteroidia > Chitinophagales > Saprospiraceae > JANQPA01. The sequence continues at coordinate 775 of JAUIKE010000228.1, forward strand.
TTATGAAGATGTATTGATTCAGCGAGTGCACGGATGGATTACGGAGGAGCATGTGGATAAAAGAATGGCCTCTATCAATGCTTTTGAGCGATTGCTGCAGTATGACGCCAATACAACTATTTTAAAATTCTATCTCCATATTTCATACGAACAACAAAAGATCGAGCTCCAGGAACGCATCGATGAGGAGGATAAACACTGGAAACACAACCGAAATGACTGGCGAGAAAGAGAACACTGGGAGGAATATATGAAAGCCTACGAAGATGTGTTCAACCGCTCAAAAATCTCCTGGCACATCGTCCCCGTCGATCAGCGCTGGTATCGGGATTATGTGATCGCTAAAACGGTGTTGGGGGCTTTGGAAAAATTGCCCCTCGAATATCCGCCCTTACCAAAGGAATAGCTTTGAACTTTTTTGCTAAGACTTGGATTATAAATAAGGTTGTCATTTTGACAATCAAACTTATGGTCATTTCATATAGGCCCAGCAAGCAGGGTTATTAAATCCTGAAACAGTATTAGCCTCAGAGAGGCGTTATACCGGTAACATTAATAGTGAATTTATGCTCAAAAAAGTAAGAATAGACAAGTGGCTGTGGAGCGTACGTATCTTCAAATCCAGGACTATGGCCACAGATGCCTGCAAGAGTGGAAAAGTAAAGATCAACGGCGCTAACGTTAAGCCGTCTTACCTCTTGCAAAGAGAAGAAGTTGTAGAAGTAAAAAAGGGAGGCTTTAATCTAAGCTATAAGGTCATTGACCTGCTGCAAAAGAGGGTAGGGGCGCCTATTGCCCAACAGTGTTATGTGGACCTTACTCCGGAAGAAGAACTCAATAAATATAACGACTGGTACGTCGGAAAGGCTAAATCTGAGTTTCGGCAGAAAGGTAAGGGCCGTCCTACCAAAAGAGAACGCCGTCAGATTGATGAGTTTAAAGATGATTGGTTATAAGAGGGAAAATCGCCAAAGGCGATTTTCCCTCTACGAATACTAGCCTCCGGCTTTTTTACTTTTGGAATATCCTTCTTTGATTAAAATATCCAGCACTTTATCTCTTTGATCGCCTTGAATGAGTATTTCTCCGTCTTTAACCGACCCGCCGACGCCGCATTTTGATTTGAGTTGTTTTCCCAGATCTTTAAGGTCATCAGAATTCCCTATAAAGCCCGTTACGAGCGTGACTTCCTTGCCTTTTCTCTTCTTGCGGTCGAGCAGTATCCTGAGTTTTTGCTGAGAAGGTTCCAGGGTATCTTCTTCCGTTTCATCCTGGTACTCGTAATCATAATCCGGATCGGTTGAAAAAACGATGCCTCTTCTGTCTTTTTTGTTTTTTTTACTCATAATGCGTTTAGATTTTTAGGAATTCGGGGAAAGTAAACATATTCAAAGATAAGGTGTCTATTCGGCGGTACCTTATCTTTGAATATGTTTACAAAATAAGAAGCGCTTTGTTTGATACAACTTTGTTTTTCCGCTTAAATATGATGCCATTTTAACCGTACTTTAAAAAATCCTGATAAATTTGTGGAAATTTTTACGCATTCAATCAAAAGCAAATTCAACGTGGAAAAAAGACAAATTACCAGCCATATTTTAATGGTAAGACCCTACCAGTTTGGCTTTAATGAGGAGACAGCCGCCGATAACGCTTTTCAACAAAATGACCAAAGCCTGAGCCAGGAAGAAATACAGGAAAAGGCATTAGCAGAGTTTGACGCCTTGGTTGAAAAACTGATGTCAGTTGGGGTGGATGTGATCGTGGTAGAAGACCTGGAGGAGCCGCATACCCCTGATGCTATTTTTCCAAATAATTGGGTCACCTTTCATCAAAGGGGTATGGTCGTCACCTATCCGATGTATTCGGCCATCCGCAGAAAAGAGCGTCGAGAGGATATCATAAACATTGCCAGTGAACGATTCGGTTTCAGAGATCGCATTCACTTTGAACAACTAGAAGCTCAAAACTTCTTCCTGGAAGGTACAGGCAGCCTCATCCTGGACCGGCCCAATAAAACGGCCTACGCCTGCCTGAGTGAACGTACGCACAAGGATGGATTGAAGGAATTCTGTAAGTGGCTGGGCTACAAACAAGTGTCTTTTACAGCTGTAGATGCTGAAGATACCCGGATTTATCATACCAATGTGATGATGGCCCTCGGTAAGGATTTTGCCGTAATTTGTACGGATGCCATAAAGGATGCAGAAGAGAGAAAAACTGTAGCAGAAAGCTTGCAACAAACAGGCAAAGAGATCATCGCCATCTCCTTTGATCAAATGAATGCCTTTGCGGGGAATATGTTGCAGGTGGAAGGAAAGGACGGAAAGGCTTATCTCGTCATGTCTGAACAAGCCCGGAATTCGCTTTCAGATGAACAAGTCGCTCAGATTGAAAAATATACCAACATCTTGTCCAGCCCCATTCCAACTATTGAAACTTATGGAGGAGGAAGTGTGCGTTGTATGATGGCGGAGGTTTTTCCACCGAAGTAAAATAATAATGAGCTGTAAGAAGACCTGACAGCCGTCAGGTCTTCTTACAGCTCATTATTATTTTATGACTTTTGATACTATCAACGGCCGATCTGTTGCAATGATATCTCCTCCTTTTTCTACAATTTCCATATAAACCTCATTTTTCCCACTAGCCTCCGCAGAGCGATCTATATTCCCCATGGTGCCCACAATCACGGGGATTCCTCTTTCGTGGAGCTTTTGATACAACTCAGGCTTGATGCCGATCGTACCGGTGAAGGCGACCATATTGTCAGCCGGGATACCGGACTGCATAAACCGATCGAATTCCTCCACATTGCGGATACTCACGGATATTTGCAGGCTGGGATCCAGGCGGTATACCTTTTGAGCGTCTTCTAGACTGTAGGTAATGACCATTACATAATCCTGCATGTTCCTTTTCTGGATCATTTGAATCACTTTCTCAAACGGCACGCCTCTTTTTACATCTACAGATAGAATAGCTTTTTTTCGGGCCCATTTTAAAGCCTTATCGAAAGTAGGAACTTTATACCTGGTGAGTTGTCCAAAATCATCCTTGAGCTTCAAGGCAGCTATTTCATCCCAATTTTGTTGATCCACCCGACCAGATCCGCTAGTGGTGCGATCCAGGGAATTGTCGTGCATCAGAATGAGCATGCTGTCTTTTGTCATATTAACATCCAACTCCAGGATGGCCGGCGTTCTTTGAACCATATATTTGAATACGGCCATCGAATTTTCGGGATGCCCTGCAATATTGACCCCTCCCCGGTGCGCGCTGATTAATGGGAATGCCTCAGAGCCTGGGTCCAGAAAGCTTTCCAGTTGTCCCTGCGGCACTTTGATCCGGTTGAGCTTCTGGGCAGGTAGCAAGAAAGGGAGTAGGAAAAAGGCTGTAAGTAGAAGGATACAGAATTTTTTCATGATGGTGATTTTTTGTCTGGATCACAGTTTTTCACAGATTGGGCTGATTTCACTGAGGTATTTTGGGCTGGAGGCCCAAAATCATTTCCGTGTTTTCTGCTGAATCCGCGAAAATCCGCGATCCAGACAATTATAATAACAAAGGGCCCGCATTGCTGCGAGCCCTTTTAGTGTATTCATTGGATTGATGATATTTCAGTCAATATTACCTTCCGAAAGTATAGCGAAGCCCCATTTGAGCCTGCCATCTGGAAGAACGGAATCCTGAATCATCCACACGATCTGTCCAAGGTTTTTCTCCATCGATCAGGTCACCACTAATGGTATATTCAGGCGAAGTACTGCCACCTAAGGTTACATTATCCAAATTGACAATGTTGTAGTTTCCAAAGCTTCCGGCAAAACGTCTGCGTCCCCAATCTTTGTTGATCAAATTCGTGAAGTTGAAGATGTCAAAAGAGAACTGAAGGGTATTGCGCTTTCCGTTAGGCAACTTAATGTAAAAGTCTTGCAAGAAACGAAGGTCCATAGAAAACTCCATCGGCGTGTTAGATCCGTTACGTTTGGAATAGTTGCCGCGACGGCTGCTCAAGTGCGGGTCGTCATCAATGAATTGGTCAAGGATCGCCCACTGCTGCTCAGGAGTATAGGTAGTTCCTCTGTATTCGAAGTCCACTAATGGAATTTCATTCAATGCTCTTGGTACATAGAACAATTCGTTGTTATCAAATCCTCCGTCATCTACAAACAAGAAGTTACGAGCACCTATTACATAAGAGAAGTAGTCTCCAGTTTCTGCATTGAAGTTCAACGAAACAGAAGTTTTGAAATGATCTGCGTAGTCAAGTGCGTAGGATACCTGTCCGAAGATACGGTGTCCCGCAGCAAAGAAAGAACGCTGTGGGTCTCCTAATTCCCAGCTACCGTTGACCTGCTGTCCGTTCCTGCCTCCTACAAAATCGTTAACATCCAAGGCAGGGTGGTATCCCCTCCACTGAGAGTTATTCTGAGAAGAAGTACCGTCAAATACAGAGTAAGAATCACCGTAAGAGTATGAAAGTGTAGCGGTGAAGCCTTTGTCAAACGGCTTGGTCAAAGAAGCGGCAAAGTTGTAAGAATAGCCTTTGTCGGTATTCTGTCCAAGCATGATGTAGTTATAGGTATCAACGATGACATCATCACCAAACCCTGGATCTGCACCCTCAAAAAGAGGACGACGATCAGGACCGGCTTCTGTCAGTGCTCTGGAAGCAGGCTTAACGTTTACATTTTGGTACAAGACGTTGTTGATGTTCTTGGTGTAGATAGCTTCCAATGTACCTATAATTCCCCAAGGTAGTTTGCGGTCAACAGCCAGGTTCAACTTCATTACCTGAGGCAATTTGAAGTTTTCTGCAAACAAGTCAATTTGTCCTGAAGGTGTTGGATTAGCCAGGTTTACCTGTGTAATTGGATTGCCGTTAGCATCAAAAGCAACCGGCTGAGAATTAATATCAGGATTGAAAGCAACATTGCTTCTACTAACCGCACCAATGTTAAATCCAAAGTTGTTGTAAGCACCACCAGGCCATACTAAAGGAATACGGCTGGTGAATACCCCGATACCACCTCTAAGCTGGGTCGTTTTATTACCGTTTACATCCCAGTTGAAGCTCAGGCGTGGAGCAAAAGCGATTTGAGAGCCGATGAAAGATCCCGTTCTCGCGCCCAATAAATCATAACCGAATGACTCAATGGCAGGAATGCCTTCGTTATTAAAAGGAGCATTAGTAGGTTGATCAGTTCCCCATATTGGAATATCGATACGCAAACCTCCAGTCAATTTGAAATTGTCAGAAACCTGGTATTCATCCTGTAGGTAGAAACCAATTAATGCCTGATTGAAATCACCAATAGCGGCTGATTCATCTCCGGTTAAATTATCTACCTGAGAGAAGGAACGCTCATAACGAGAAGCAGGCATGCCCGCAAGGAAACGCTCTACCCCTGTCATTCCATCATCATCATACCACTGGTAATAGCCAAAGTTGTTACGCATAAAAAGGTTACCCGCCTTAAAAAACTCCGCATTCACTCCAATCAAGGCATTGTGACGGCCTTTGTAGATACTGAAATCATTCGTAATAGTGATCACATCCTGGTTCAGGAGGTTCGCAGTTGAGAAACGCTCGGCACCAAAGTTCACGCTACCATCATCACCATCTTCGATAAAGACAGTTGGGAAGTCTTGACCGAATGGATCACGGTCGTCCCGAACGAACTTAATACCAACGGTTAACTTGTTGGAGACGTTTGAGCTAAACAAGGAGCTCAATTCAATCGCCGTAGAGTTAGTGGTTGAATTAAAGAATTCAGAACCATTGATGAAGTTGATCGAACCGGCAGAGGAATTTCTGGCCTCCAGGTTCTCTGCTTTCAAATAAGAGTGACGGATCGACAGCTTGTGCTTATTGCTGATGTTCCAATCAATCTTACCAAGTAGCTTGGTACTTTCCAGGTAGGAGGCATTGTTATCGTAAATGCCGACGTCGTATCCGAAATTATTTTGTACGTAACTGGCTATGCTGTTAACGTCAGCAGCAGTCATTTCACCTCTGTAATCGGCAATGTCAAATGGCTGAGGAGTATTATCATCCTGAAGCTCTGCATTGACAAAGAAGAACAGTTTATTTTTTACGATCGGACCACCCAGACGGAATCCGTACGTTTTAGCAGTAAAAGGAGCCAATTTTTCTCTTTCTACTTCAGGGTTGTCAGTAGGCGTCTTACCAGCTAAGTTCTCATTTCTGAGGAAGTAGTAGGCAGATCCTTCAAAGTCATTGGTACCGGAACGTGTTACAGCATTCACCGTACCACCGGCAAAACCAGACTGACGAATGTCAAACGGAGCAGCTGCAATCGTAAATTCCTCGATCGCATCGATGGAGATCGGCTGCACACCTGTTTGCCCACCATCTGTGCCTGAATCCGCCAAACCAAAGGCATCGTTACTTACCGTACCATCGAAGTAGATAGAGTTGTAACGGTTGTTTTGACCGGCAATGGTAAAGAAGAATCCGTCGCTTTCTTCACTTACAGAAGCCAGCGGGTTGAAACGAGCATAATCAGCAATAGAACGCGTAACGGTCGGAACGGTTCCGATCATGCGCTCTCCTACGGTAGTAGACTGACCGTCTCTGTTACCGTCGATCAATGAACTGTTAGAGGCCACTACTTCAATACCTTCCAACACAATGGCCGACTCACTCAGTACAGCATTCAACTGGTAAGATTGACCCAGGGCCAGGATAATGTTCTCCTGAACAAAATCTTCGTACCCCGTGTAAGAAATAGTTACTTTGTATGGACCACCTACCTTCATGTACGGAATCCGGTAGATACCATCCAGGTTGGTTGCATTTCCATAACTTGTTCCGGTAGGAAGGTGAACGGCTACAATGTTAGCGCCAATGAGTGCTTCTCCATTAGCGTCCTTAATTACACCATTCATGGATGAGGTAGTTACACCTTGTGCAAATGTCATCCCATTAAACGCAATTACTATGGCCATAGCTAACAGGCCACGTAATAGGTTAGATAATTTCATAAACTAGCGAATTTTGAATTCTAAAATAAAATTCAGATGTCAGGGCAAATGTAATACAAGACTGTTAAATAGATGTTAAATTATCTTTAGTTTTGTTAAGCTGTAAGATCCTGACATTGAATTATTTAATTTTATATGAATGGGACTTCCTAATGATTTTGGAATTAAATTTGGCCGGATGGCTCGTTTTTGGGCGAAAATCTTGCTCAAGGGATGGGCGAAATTAATAAATTTTTTACCTATAGACAATAAAATTTTAACAATAGGTAAAATTAAACTTCTTTTTTCTAAAAAAAAAATGAGAACACTCGCGCAGCTATTGTTTCTAATTTCTTTTATTTGAAAAATTAGCTGGACTCATTCTAAATAAATTATTTATTTTTTGAAGATATGTACGATGGCCACATGAATCAACTCAAGCAAACAACGCCCAGGATCGGCCTGGCTCTCTCAGGGGGAGGAGCAAGAGGATGCGCTCATATTGGGGTGATAAAAGCATTGGAAGAAGAAGGAATTTATTGTTCCGTATTATCGGGCACAAGTGCAGGGGCTATTGTAGGTGCCCTGTACGCTGCCGGACTGAAACCAGAGGATATGATCCGTTTTGTAAAAGATGCCAGCATCTTCAAAATCTTTAAGGTGACCATACCCGACCGGGGTTTTACCAAACTAACCTACCTCAAAGAACGCCTGAGTCAATTTATCGAACAAGATTCCTTCGAGCAACTCGAAAAAAAACTGTACATCGCCTTGTCCAACCTCAGCAGCGGGGCCACTGAGTTTCGATCATCCGGCCCTTTGTTTGATGTAGTCATGGCCTCTTCTTCCATTCCGCTGGTATTCAAGCCGGTAGAGATCGAAGATCAGTTTTTTGTAGATGGAGGACTGACCGAAAATTTGCCTCTTTCACCTGACTTTATGAAGGCGGCTGACTTTATTATCGGGGTGAATGTGATGCCTAGTGTGTCCATGCAGGACAAAAATTTCAGCACGGTCATCAGCGTGGCTCAGCGTTGCTTTGAATTGGCGGTATATGGGAATTCCAAAGCCTCCATGCAACGATGCGATGTACTCATCGAACCGGATAAGGTGAATCAATACAATATTTTCCAGTTTAATAAATACAAGCCATTGATTGATATTGGGTATCAGGCAACCATGGAAATGATGCCTTTGATTAAAGAGAAAGTCGAAGAGCATCAATCAAGTCAGATAAACACTTAATTCTTCGCCCGAGATCCTCACATCAATGTTTTCCATTAGAGTGGTAGCCAGTGAAATACCTACATAATCCACTTTAATAGGAAATGACTTGTGCATCCGGTCAACTAAAACAACCGTTTCCAGTTTTTTAGGTAAAGTCTCCAATATAGGTTTGCAGGCGTAAAACACCGTTCTGCCGGTACTGGCTACATCATCCACTACGACAACGACTTTGCCTCTCAGCTGCTCCAGCGGGGTTTTGATATTCACCTCTGAAGACAAAGGATCGGCCGGATTTAAACGTATATGAGAGGTGATAATATCAATATCCGTGATACTGCGAAGTTCTTTTATCAGCAGATCTGCAATTTTGGAACCAGTATTATTGACTCCGGCAATGTATAGCGCCTGCTCTTCATAATTATTCTCTAATATCTCGAATGCCAGACGCTTTATTTTTTGTCGGATCTGCTTTTCGTTGAGTATCTTCATTGTTAAGTGTTCTGGTGGGGGCTGTGTGAAAAGACTTTCAGTCTTTTTACCAGCCAATAATATTGTTTTAGGAGGATGTTTTGGAAAAAAATATCATTTTTTTCCAAAACATCCTCTTAAACGAAATTTTCGAGCTTAAAAAAATTACCTTTTCCGTCTCAAAAATAACACAAAGGCTTTATTTTACACACTTATGTACCAGCAATCTTGTCAACTATCTAGCTCATTTGTATATTAGCGAAAATTCGCTGAAAAACTAACTTATGATACAGCAGATCGCTTTTCTTATTATTAGTATCCTGGCCATTGGACTGGCGACCAAACAGTTTTTGAAAATTCGAAGGAATGTGCTTCTTGGAAAGGAGGAAGAAATAGGAGGAGACTCAGGCCGGCGCTGGAGAAATGTCTTCCTAGTAGCTTTTGGCCAATCTAAAATGTTCAAACGCTGGATACCGGCTATTTTTCACTTTTTTATCTACGCGGCCTTTGTCATTACGCAGATCGAACTGATCGAGATTTTTATTGACGGCCTGACCGGCATACACCGTTTTTTCTGGCCGACACTGGGCGGTTTCTATACCTTCGTTATCAGCTTTATCGAGATCCTTTCGGTCCTGGCTTTTGTGGCGACTGTTATTTTCCTGATCCGTCGTAACATTATTAAAACGCCTCGCTTTGAAAAACCTGAAATGAAAGGCTGGCCTAAGCAGGATGCTAATATTATTCTCTATCTGGAGATCTTTTTGATCGTCTTCATTTTCCTGATGAATAGCGCCGATATGGCATCTCACAATAATGAATACGGCTTTGCGATCAGTCAGTATTTGTCGCCGATCTGGTCGGGTGCCTCTGAATCTACGCTGCATTTGATGGAGCGAATTGGTTGGTGGGGGCATGTAATGGTCGTTTTCGCATTTTTGAATTACTTACCAATTTCAAAGCATCTGCATATTCTTCTGGCATTCCCTAACACCTATTACGCCCGTCAGAATTCAAGGGGAGAAATGGAAAATATGCCTGAGATCATGAATGAAGTAAAATCCATGATGGGTTTGACCGAAGGAGGTGAGGAGGCGATGATGGATATGGATGCGGAACTGCCTGAATTCGGAGCGAAAGATATTTTCGACCTTAGCTGGAAGAATATTCTGGATGCTTATTCCTGTACGGAATGTGGTCGTTGTACCTCAGTTTGTCCGGCTAATATTACGGGTAAAAAACTGTCACCGCGCAAAATATTAATGGATATTCGCGACCGGGCTACAGAAGTCGGCGTAAAACTGGACAGCGGTAATCTGGATTATGTTCGAGAAGATCTTAAAGCGGAAGCGAAAAAGCTGACCAAAGATAATTTTGATGACGGGAAAAACCTGTTTGACTTTATCAGCAAAGAAGAATTACATGCTTGTACAACCTGCAACGCCTGCGTAGAGGCCTGCCCGGTTCTTATCAACCCGCTGGATCCAATCCTGAAAATGCGTCGCTACGAGATCCTGACGCTTTCGGAAGGGCCATCGGAATGGCTGCCTATGTTCAATGCGATCGAAAACAGCGGCGCCGTTTGGTCTATGCCTGTGGAGCGGGATCATTGGCGCAAGGAATTGGAAGAGTAAATTAAGAAATATCAAAACATAAAATACACAAATGAAAGTCCCTACAATGGCCGAATTAGCGGCAGAAGGCCGCTCACCGGAGATATTATTTTGGGTTGGATGTGCTGGAAGTTTCGACTCCCGGGCACAGAAGGTAACCATTGCTTTTTGTAAAATATTGAATGCGGTAGGAATGGATTACGCCATTCTGGGAAATGAGGAAAGTTGCACAGGGGATCCCGCCCGCCGGGCCGGTAATGAATTCATCTTCCAAATGTCTGCCTTGCAGAATATTGAGGTGTTAAATGGTTACGAAATTAAAAAAATCGTGACGGCCTGCCCTCATTGTTTTAATACCATCAAAAATGAATATCCCGCTCTCGGAGGAAATTATGAGGTCATTCATCACACTCAACTGCTACAGGAACTCATCGATCAGGGGCGCATCAAAATGAAGGAGGGGGGCGCTTTTGAAGGCAAAAAGATCACTTACCACGATTCCTGCTACCTGGGGCGGATCAATGGTGTATATGAAGCGCCTCGTAAAGTACTCGAAGCGCTGGACAATGAACTGGTAGAAATGAAACGATGCCGTACCAAGGGCTTATGCTGCGGTGCCGGCGGCGCCCAAATGTTCAAAGAAGACGAACCAGGAGATAAAAGAATCAACATCGAAAGAGTAGAGGAGGCTCTGGATACAAAAGCAGAGATCATTGCCGCCAATTGCCCCTTTTGTATCACCATGATGCAGGATGGCGTGAAGGGAAAAGATAAGCAGGAGGATGTCATGGTATACGACCTGGCCGAGCTGATTGTGAACAATAATGGATTATAATCCTTCAACCAAATTCCCGGACCTGCTGTTTAATTTTACAACCAACAAAGATTATCGAGCATGCTAACTTCCTACGATATACTTCCCGACACCACCCGTGTGTGGATCTATCAGGCAAATACGCCTTTTTCCGATACCCTGGAAACTCAGATTAAAGAAGAAATCCAGGCTTTCGTCGAAAGCTGGACCAGTCATAATCGAAATCTGAAGGCCTTCGGGGACCTTTTGCACCAACGATTTGTTATTTTAATGGTGGACGAAAGCAGTGCTGATGCCAGCGGCTGCTCGATCGACAAATCGGTTTACTTTCTAAAAAACTTACAAGCTAAATACAGCGTAGACCTCTTCGATCGGATGTACTTTTCTTTCAAAGAAGGAGAGGAAGTGATAACGCTTGATCGGAACAGCTTCGCTCAGGCTTACCGCGAAGGTCGTATCACTGATGATACCCTTGTTTTTGACACCCTTGTTAAAAATAAAGGCGAGATGGATC
>JAUIKE010000229.1 GCA_030430845.1 Bacteroidia bacterium
CTTATCCGAGTAGGAGAGGTGTCCCGCTTACACTGCGTTACAGCGGGACAAGTTGTGCTCGCAAAGGGCACTGCGACGTTTGGTTTGCGTTTTCTGGGGTTGCTGGGTTGAGTAGGAGAGGTGTCCCGCTTACACTACGTTACAGCGGGACAAGTTGTGCTCGCAAAGGGCACTGCGACGTTCAAACCCATCAACACCAATTTCCAAAAAGGGTAGGAGAGGTGTCCCGCTTACACTACGTTACAGCGGGACAAGTTGTGCTCGCAAAGGGCACTGCGACTGTAGGTCGTTGCTGTTGTGGTCTTCTTTCCGCGTAGGAGAGGTGTCCCGCTTACACTACGTTACAGTGGGACAGGTTGTGCTCGCAAAGGGCACTGCGACTTCAAAGGTATTGGGGAACTGCAGGTGGATGATTGGTAGGAGAGGTGTCCCGCTTACACTGTGTTTCAGCGGGACAGGTTGTGCTTACAAGGGGCACTGCGACAGGATATCCATCTGGTCTTCGTCATTCTGTTCCAGGTAGGAGAGGCATCCCGCTTGTACTGTATTTCAGTAGGAAGGCGGAGCTGCTGCTCCGCCATGCAAGGTGTATTAGAGGTATCACACTTGCACCGCGCTAGAGCGGGACAGGTTGTGCTTGCAAAGGGCACTAAAAAAAGGCCGGTGAAGGTCTATTGTTTGGCTGAAAGGGAAGAGCGATCTCTAATAGGGAATATCTTTTAAGGACAGGAAGAATTTGGTGGACCGGCCAAGAGTTTTGTGGGCGGCGAGTAATCTAGCATGGTTCAATCTGCTTGAAAGGGAAGAGTGTTTTTACACAAGGACTATTCTGTTAAGTCTAGATTTAACCCTATTTCATCTGATTAAACAATGATTTTAAAGAATAATACACCTTCAATTATTGGTTTTTTAAAAATATATGTTAAATTAATAGCGCATTCTTAAAAAACTAAACATAGTTATTAATTGAAAACCCTCTTTCTGGACACCGAATTTACCCAGCTTACCCAACATGCCCAATTAATATCCCTCGCTCTGGTTGATGAGGCGGATACCCACCGCTTTTATGCAGAGTTTACGGATTTTGACCGGGCTACCTTATCTAATTGGCATTTGACCAATATCATTCCGCATTTGACAATCAATGAAACCGGTTTACGTAAAAGTGAAGAAACTTCCTGGGAGCTTAAGGGAGACACTGCATTCGTGAGTCAGCACCTTAACGACTGGCTTGGTCAGTTTGAGCAATTAGAGATTTGGTGTGATTGTCCTACTTACGATTGGGTACTGTTTTGTGAATTATTCGGCGGGGCTTTGAACCTGCCTAAGCATATCTATTACTTACCATTCGACCTGGTTACTCTTTTTAAGGCTAAAGAGCTAAGCCCGGATACCAATCGACGAGCATTTTCCGGTATTGATCAACGAGGAATTGGCGCTGTACATAATGCTCTGGCAGATGCCTTAGTGACGCGGGCTTGTTATTTAAAACTAATGGATAAAAACAAGCCGGATGGATAAAATAGAAAACATCCCCATCAAGACTGAAGAACCCTTTTACAGTTTCCATGCCTTCCTGTTCCCATTTGAATGGCAGGACGAGGAGGTGCCGCAAAGAGCAACTTTGGAGGATAAAAATAAGCTGGAGACCGTCTTAAAGCTGATGGGAAGTGGAGGGCACTGGCAGCGCCGGTCGAGCTGGGAGAAGCCCACCTCCATCGTTCAGTATAACGAAGCCAATTACTTTTATGACTTCGTTCGGCCGGTACTCTACGACACCAATGATGACAATACCCTGCAGGCTCACTACTACCACAAAACCCCTCAAAATGATACCGAATACGTCATCCGGCTCAGTGGTGGGCGTGAGTTTCGACTAGAGGTCGACGATATCGTAGTGAGCTTTTATAAAATGGGGGTAGGGGTATTGGCCTTGCACCTTTACAACCGGAGGCAGGATCAATCCTCCCCGGCTGATATTTTGGCTATTAATCAGTACGGCCGTCGTCTTTATCCTCCATTCCTGGGAGCGCCGATGGATAAATTGGGTACACAGGAGTTTTTTGAGTATGACGATTGGGCGGCTAGTTTGGGCACTCCTCAATACGATCAAATCCCGGCCTCTATCCATATTGAAACCAAGGGCAACGTTTGGGCCAAGGAAGAGTATCTGGCTTACTACAAAGCCCCGGACCTGGAGGAAGAGCCCGGTTTGATCCAACAGCTCTTGCCTGCCAATGTGAGTAAAAGACTAAAACTCAATCCTGTTTTGGATGACCGGATGTTCGTGTTGTGTTGGTACGGCCATGATGCCATTTCCTCCAGATTGCAAAAGGAGTATTTAACTGATACCTGGTGGCATCAACTCATTTTTGTCGATGCAGGGAAGTTTATTTCTACAGAAGAAGATGAAATGCTTAAAAGGCAGTTGAAAGATCATTCCTATGAAAGATGGTGTAAAAAGGGTACTTTTTATGGCACTAGTCGCTACTCCTTTGTTTGTGTGACTAAAAAGATCAGCAGCGAATTCTTCTCCAGGATATTGAGCTATCATATGCAGACGGTGTATTACAAGATCGTTTTACTGTGCCTGGTCCAGCGAGCCTGTTTGATGCGTTTCTCTGCAGAAGTGACCGACATCAGCCGAATGAAAGCCCGGGAGCGGCAGTTGGGGCGTAAGGTGAGTAGTCTGTACAAGCAATACCTCCGTTTTGTCAACCGAATATACTTCCGGGAGGTGACCGCCCAGGAGCAAGGCATCGAGCTGTACGACCTGATACAATCGCGCATGCGCCTGGCCGATCATGTGAAAGATCTGGAAGGCGAGATAGAGGAACTGCACAACTATGTCAGCATGCTGGAAGAAGAGAATCGGAATGACAAGCTGGACTTGTTGACGTACATCGGTGCGTTTTTTGTGGTGCCTTCGTTTATTGCGACGTATTTGGCGTTGTTTGGAGAGTTTAGCAAAACTTCTGAGTTGCTCCCAATAGCCTTTATCTGCCTGGGATCTTCCGTGATTGCCTATTTGATCATTCGGACGAAGGGGATTGCGAGGTGGGTGTTTATTGTGTTGCTTTTAATTCTGATGGGGTATGTGACATTTATTTTTCCAAATCAATAAGGATCATGGATAAACTATTAAAATCTTATTTTCATTGGTTTTGGCTGATTGATTTACTCGTTCTAGTATTCAGTATTGGAACAATTTGGTTTTGTTGGCAATTGGGATCGCCTTTAATGAGCATAAAAGAAGAGGCTAAAATCTCAGCTAATCATTACTTATTTAATGGCATCCTGTTTTTTGGGGTGTTGCTCCTTCTCGGGTTTTTAGCTTTTCTTTTATTTCAATATTCCAAAAGGAGACTGGAATTGGCCCAAACTCGCTGGCAGGAAATTTATGCTAGAACGGAGCGAGAAGAATTGAGGAACAGTAAGCCTTCACAAGCCATTCCTAACCTTGAGAAAATTAAGGAGAAATATAAGACGATTAAAGACTTATTTCCAGAGGATAAAGAAGATAAAGTTAATAATGCCTTGGAAGTCTTAAAACAAAAACTAAATAGACAGCTTCTCCCTCAGCTATCCGCAGTCAGTGGGGATGACCAGGAAAAGTTTAAGGCCTTTAAAGCTCAATTTCAACTACTTGACGAACTCAAACCCGATGAAAAGACCGATGATAAGATCTATAAAGAACATCATCAAACTGTAGAAACCATGTTGAAAAGCCAATTCAATGATTTCGCTATTCAATGGTTAGGTAAGCAATAATAACGAAAAACATTTCCTATGTATAAACTAGAAATTAAACTCAAACAACATACCCCGATCATCCACTTCCAGCATCATCAGGAGGGGGCGACGCTAAGAGCGACGGAGTTGAAGCCGAAGTTGGATAGGTTTATTTTTGGGAAGTATAACTCTATTTTCAAAGATGATCCACTCGAAGAAAATCTTTTAAAGGCGTTTAATCCGAGTAATAAAGAATCATCCAGATATAAAGTAAGAATATTTGAAAAGGGAAGTCCTATTAAGATTTTAATTACCTCAGGCTTGAACTGGAAAAAAATGAAAGCCCTGAATATGGAAGGACAAAGCTTCCTGCAAGGTGTTGATTTCTTTGCTGAAGAAAAAGGGGTTGGATCATTGATACAACCAACAAAAGATGAAAATGGAGATGTTATTAAAGATAATAGAAATAGAGTGAAGAGCTATTCCTATCATCCCGAGCATGAAGATAAAATTTCCAAATGGGGATTGTTTTCGCAAGGGCTAATTATGGTTGAAGTTCGATCCTTCAAAAAAGAAATTGTTGAAGCCATTAAAAAAATTGCACCTTACTTTTTTGCATACATGAATTTCGGTACCAGACAGAATAAGGGTTTTGGATGCTTCGCCGCTATTTCAGATGAACCGTTTGACCATTTGGTTAAGTCTGTATATGATTATTCCTATAAAAAAGAGATAGAATTTACGGATGATATCTTAAAAAATGCATTGGAGGAGCAAAACCAGTTTTGGGGAAAAGTTGAAAGGGAATATAAAAGAGGTGAAAATCAACTGGAGAGGTTAATAAATGATCCAAGGTTAATTCAGATGATTAGACTTCAAGGACTTCTATCTCAGACCAAAATGGATTACCAACGCCTTAAAACTGGGGTAAATTTTAGAGATGATTATAAAAAATCACTGTTGTTCTTATATGGGTTATATTGCTTAAATGGTGTTCGAGGGGAAAAAAGGAAAATAAAAAGTATTATCAATAAATACTTTAACAACAGTGGGCACCACTTTCAAAAACTATTTTCGAATAGAGATAACCACAATTTTAGAGGCATAATAAAGAATGAAAATGAAAACGGATGGAATGATGATTTTGGATGGGATGATTTAAAACCATACAATTACAATTATCTGAGGATAGCTTTAGGCATGGCCGAACAATTTGAGTTCAACACAACCAGAAGGAGAGACGGCAAAATCGATCAAACTAATAAATATGTTGTAAAAGTTAGTGGGAAATATTATAAAGCCTTAAATGAAGCGGGAAAAACTAAGGTTGAAAAAATCGATCGGTATCAATCCCCTGTCGTATTTAAAGTTTACAATAATTCTATTTATGTATTAGCGAATGATCCACTTCCTGAACAGATTGAAAAGTTGAAAAAAGCAGATTTTTCATTTGATATTTCATATAATTATAAAACGAGAGGGCAAGATCGATCAGTTCCTCTTTATATTGAAGAAGAAGAGGATAAAATTAAACTCACTTACCCTGAACAATTTAATCTAGGTGAATTCTTGAAGTTCGCATTTGAAACTTGCCCATTTGATGAAAAAATCGAAGGTTATAAACCCATATAAAAATGTCTGAAATCAAGCCAACTAAATACCTCGCCCTCACAATAGGCCCCATCGTCAAAACACTTATGGAAGCCCGCAAAACGCGCGAGCTATGGGCCGCCAGTTACCTGCTGTCCACTCTGATGAAGCATCTGATGAAGGCGTTAGATGATCCCAAAGTTGAAGTTGAAAAAACTGGAGAGGATGGACAAGAAATAGAAATAATGTTCCATCCTAACATTCTGATTCCGAGCATCCCGAAGGAAGTTCAGAAAGCCACGCTTTACGGAGCAGGCATTTATCCGGATTTGCTGCTAATGAAGGCGGAGTACATGGAGGAAAAAGATGTTAAGAATGCTATTAGCACAGCTATTGAAAAACTGGCCAAAGATTGCCTGCTCGAAGAAGAGCAAAAAGATAATGAAACTCTAAAGAACGCCGTCGATTTTTGGAAACAGTATTTGCGTATCCCCTTTGTATTAAAGGATTTGGACAACATCAAAAATGGAGACTTAAGCTTGAAGTTGACCCCCTATCTGGCAAATGCAGACCTGGAAGACACCTTTTTGACAAAAGAGCCAGAGTTGCATGCTTTATATCACCTTTTCGATATTGATCGGATTTATAAGGTTCCTTTGAGTGAGGCATTGAAAAGTAAGAAAAACCGTGGGATCTATGACGGGATACTAAAATCTGATTCAGCTAATGTGCCTTCTACCTATGAGGTCGCTTCTATGGAGTTACATCATCACGGTTCAGAAGAGCTGCTGAATATTTCGTCTTCTATTGAAAAGGATGATCCTAGCGAAGAATTTTATGCAAAACTTGAAAAGAACGATAAACTTAAAAAACACTTACTGCCCAGGCACAAATACTTCTGCATTGTGCGTGCCGATGGAGACAGCATTGGGGCAGCGATCAAGCAACTGAAGAATGAGCAGAATTATATTGATTTTTCCGAAAAACTGGCGGTTTTTGGAAAAGATGCGGCCAAAAAAATTGACACTTTTGGCGGAAAGCCGATCTATATAGGAGGCGATGACTTGCTCTTTCTGGCTCCCGTTCAAAACGGGGAAAAAACCGTTTTTGATCTGATTGATGATCTGGATGATGTCTTTCCCAAAGAGGATTTGCACCCAAATTCAAGTCTTTCCTATGGCTTGAATATCGTCTATTACAAATATCCCCTGTTCGAAGCGATCAATGATTCCTTCGGAATTATGGGTAAGGCCAAAAAGTATGTCAATCAGAAAAAACAAGAGAAAAATGCTGTGAGCTTTCATTTCATCAAGCACAGCGGCAGTTACTTCGAGGCTACATTTTCTAAAGAGTTTCTGGCAAAAATTAATGAAGTTACCAAAGTCTTTAATGAGGCGGATCCCGAAGGTCGTAAAGGCCTGGTCAGCTCGCTGATCTTTAAGATCAAAAACCTGGAAACTTTATTGTTGTCCATTTTTGAACTGGAAGAACGAAAACAAGCAGCTGATCAAAACTATACATCGCAAATAAAAGACCGACTTGCCTCCTTTTTTGAAAAATATTTCGAAGAATGGAAAGATGACGCCGGCTTTAGGGAGCAAAAAGAAAAAGCCAGAGAACTACTATTGGCTGCTTACCATGAAGTTGGGAAAGATAAATGTCTCGACTTGTATTTCTCCACTATGCGTCTAATCGATTTTATTAACGAACCTAATCAACTCAATATAAATGATACTCAGAATTAGCCTCAAGCCATTGGATAAATTTTTCTTTGGAGGGGAAAATAGCTTCAACGAAGGAAATAAAAGTGATCGCGATCCCTCAAATCGACGCTCTACTTACATCCTCCATTCCCGGCATTTCCCTCAGCAAACCGGAGCACTGGGATTGATCCGAAATCAATTATTACTCCAATCAGGCCTCTTAGCGGATAATACTGAGAGGATCGCTAAGTCGGATCGGGCAAAAGCTCGCTTACTGATTGGCCGGCATAATTTTCGCAAAGGATATACTGACAATTATGGAGTGATCAAACGCATCAGCCCCGTCTACCTGGAGGCTGAGGATGGGCAGATTTGCCCGCCGGCTCCTTTAGATGATTGCCTGATGAAGGATAAAGATGAGGAAGGGAAAACAGTCCGGAAAAGCATGACTTTTAATTTGGAAAATCAAACCCTCGGTATACTGGACAATTATCGGGAAAAAAGTGGTGTTTATCCTCAGTATCAGTATGTAACAGGGAAAAATGAATCACCGGATATTCTTTTTCAAACCCAAAAACAAGTGGGCATTACGAAAGCCGTCAAACCCTGGGATAAGAAAGGAACAAAAAAAGATGATGAGTCAGGGTTTTACTACCAGGAGTTTTTAAGCTTCCGGCCGATTGCCTCTCCATTGGCTCCTAAGAAAAAAGACGCATCTGATCCTTCTTTTTATGTGAAAGGCTATACTTTTTTTGTGGAGTTAGAGAACAGCATTTTTTCTGAAAATGGCGAGCTAGTATTTAATTGGACGAATGAGAAAGTAATTCAGGAAGGGCAGTTCACCTTACAAAATGCTCTGGTTGAGTTTGGAGGGGAGCGCAGTACTTTTGAAATGCTCGTGAATGATGATTTTAAAGAATGGCCGGCACCTCCTACTGTCAAATACCTGAATACAAGGCTTTCTGAAAAAGCGAAACAGGATAAGGTGAAACGGATCATTTGTCTGAGTCCTTGCTGGATAGAGGACCTCGAACAGGTAAGGGACCATTCTGTATTTAGGGTTACCCAGTCTATTCCTTTCCGCTTTTTGCAGTCTGACTTAAAAGACGGAGAAACATCCAACTTTCAGCAGGTTTATCGGGGGCGCCACAATAAGCGTAAAAACGGTTTGTTGGAAAGTAAACTTTTTCACTTTCTCGATCGTGGAAGTGTGCTTTATTGCCTGGGAGACACACAGGCGGAAGAAATAGAAAAATTACTAGATCAAGAAGATTTAAAGAACATAGGTTATAACCAAATCCATATAATAGATGAAAACAACTGATTTTTATTTAATAAGATGTCTGAGCAATTTACATGTAGGAAGTGGCGAGGGAGACTTCAGCGTCATCGATAAACGCGTGCAGCGCGATCAGGTTACTGATTTGCCGACTATCCATGCTAGTGGCATTAAGGGAGCTTTGCGTGAATCAATGGAAAGTGAAGCAAAAAATAATGGAACCTTGTCAGGGACCATAACTGAAGTCTTTGGCTCTGATCCGAAAGAGCGAGATAACGTAAGTCAGGGTAAATATCATTTCTTTGATGGCCAGCTGTTAGCCCTACCAGCCAGGAGCAATCATGACTTTTTCTATGTGGTCAGTTGTCCGGCTATCCTGCAGGAGGCTGAGGCTAAACTCGATCAGCTGAAAGCAAGCGATGACTTTAAAAAACTATTGGAAGACTTAATCGAAAAGGCGGAGGCCTTAGCAGAGGATGGTACTTACTTCGGTAAAGAACAAAGTGGATCGTTAAAATTGGAAGAACAATGGACCTTAATACATGATGACTACCCAAACGATAAGCTGAAGGAATATTTCGGGCCTCGATTCGGGATCCTTACCAATGAAGCTTTTACTGGATTAATGGGAGAACTGCCCATCGTCGCACGAAACTACTTAAATAACGGCATCAGTAAAAACCTCTGGTATGAAGAGTACGTTCCTCGGGAAGCACGATTTTTAACCATGGTTTCTAAAGAAGAGGGGCATACAGGATTGGAAGATTTTTTGAAAAATAAAAATCACTTAGCTCAATTAGGTGCCAATGCTACTGTAGGGTATGGATTATGTGAATTTCAAAAACTGTAGTTATGCTGAAAAAAATAGAATATTTATTGCCGGCTGCCTTGGACTCGATTGATAAAAATCTAGCTGGCCATGATGATCATAAAGAAGGGATTCCCTCCGGCTATCAAAGTGCCATTGCTGGCTTTGGTACCAGTCTGCTACAGATGGGCTTACTGCCCACTTTAGCAGTCTACTGCGATCAGGACCATCAGGCAGGAATTAGACGCGACTTATTCCTGCAAACACTTTTTGCCATTCTTTTACACGAAAAGAGCCATTTAAGCGAGAAAGCAAAAAAGGAATTATTTGAAAACGGCAGAGTCAACCTCAAAAATTTGCTTCGAAAGGTGGATCAATCTCAAGTATTGAAACAGGAGTTGAAATCCCAACTAATGGAAGCGGCTCTGGCTTTTAAACTGGCGATCAGAACTTACAAACTCAAATAATCATGAACACCTACAACAATAGTCTGCGCTTCTACAAATCTTATTACAAAGATGTCAATTGGAGTGCAAACAATAAAGATAGCGCAAATAAAACTCATTTTGAATCTCAAAATAAGCGTATAACTCAGGGGCAGTTGCTGGACAGTAATGGGAGGCTTCCTTTGCCTAATTACAACTGCCAGGAAGAAGATGCCATAGAATTGGTAACAATGTACCCCGGCTTACTGATCGGAAGCGGGATTACACATGGATCTGGCAGGGAAGGTGAAATCAAGATTGGGTTTTACTTTGATCATACAACTGGCCTGCCTGTTATTCCTGGTTCTTCTGTAAAAGGGACATTGCGTTCGGTTTTTCCTCTGGATTATCTGAAAAATGCCAAAAAAGCAGAAAAAGAGGAAAAAACATTACTCAAGGAAAAATCTGAGGCGGTTACAGAATATCTGATTGATGAGTTGAAAGGAATTGTGGAAGGATCTGAATGGGACAAAAATGATATTCACCAATTGGAAAGATGGTTGTTCGGTGACAATGAGGCCGGAACGGATAATCAATTTTCCATATCGGAGAGAGTCATTTTTTATGATGCTTTACCTGTGCGAATGTTAAAGGCGGACTTAAAAGCTAATCTTCCATTTCTTGGGATGGACTACATTACTCCACATTCCGACCCGCTTAAAGACCCTGTGCCAATTCAATTCCTGAAAGTCATGCCTGGGCTTGTGTAT
Organism: Bacteroidia bacterium; assembly: GCA_030430845.1. GTDB lineage: Bacteria > Bacteroidota > Bacteroidia > Chitinophagales > Saprospiraceae > JANQPA01. The sequence goes on from JAUIKE010000229.1 coordinate 10,308, forward strand.
CGTTTTCAATTTCGATGGGCTACTTACAAAAGCCCGGATAGAGATCTGCATCTTGAACCTGAACATCTAAAAGCCCTTTTCACTACTATTCTAGAAGATATAGGTATTGGCGCCAAAACAAATGTAGGATATGGACAACTGATGGATTTAGATGCATATAAAAACCAATATTGGACAGAGGCAGAGCGCAAAAGATGGCAAAGGGTACAAGAAAATAAGGAACAGGAAGAAAAGGATAAGATTATCGAGGAAAAAAGAAACTTAAAAAAAAAGAAAAAAGCGAAACTCCTGAATGAACTTCCTGATGAATACTTTTTGACAGAAATGCCGGAACCCGGAGCCACCCTTAAAAATGTATACGCAAGGGTGTTGCCTTTAAACGATGCAGAAAGAAAACGAGAAGAAAAGAAAAAGAAGCGAAAACGTATCGAGATCATTGCCGCACCCGGTCTGAAGCTAGGAAGAAAATGGAATAGTGAATTCTGGGAACTTCCTAAAAATACTATTATTTCCGCCACCATAGAATTCAGAGATGCCGTCAACGAAAATGACGGCACCCTACACATTAACCAAATAATAGACTTCAAAGTTGAAAACAGGGAGACAGCATCTGAAAAAGAATAATGAATCCGCGGAACCCTGGAACCCTGGAACATCGGAACCTTCTATCAAAAATTAATTAATTAACCAACACTTCACTCATGCACACCCTCACCATCACCCTCGACCTCCAACTACCGGCCTGGCACCTGTCCAAACTGCGCGCCGCCGTCGCCGAACGCGTCGGGCTCGAACATGAAATCTTCCATATGCATAACAATGACCCAGACGCTCCAACGGACCTTCACCGCCAATACCCCCTCATCCAGTACAGTCTCTACCGGGGCTACGTGCAGATCACCGGCATCAATGCCGGCGCTGAGGCCGTCCAACACCTCTTATTACCAAAACTGACCTCCAACTGGACCATCAACGACCAGGCCGTCCACATCCCCGGCTACCAGGTTCGCCATCGGGAGGTAGAACTAACCCTTAGCGAAAAGACCCGTTCCTTCCGTCTGTTTGATTGGCAGGGACTCAATAAAAAGAACTACCTGCTCTGGGATGCCTGCCGTGAGGATGAAGAGGCCCAACTCCATATCCTCTCCCGTGCGCTGACCGGCCAGCTCCGGGCATTCGCCGAAGGTATGGGACTCCCATTTTACAAGGCTGTCGAAGGGAAGGTCACGAAAGTACACCGCCAAAAACGTCGGCGCTGGCATCATACTAACTTACTTACCTTCGAGGTCGAAGCCAAAAGCAACCTAAAAATACCCCCCGGTATCGGCCTCGGCCGCCTGACCGCCTACGGATTCGGCCGAGTTGGCAAAGCTTATGTGCAAAAGTCTTCAAAGCATGTAACGGTGAAAAGAAAAAGCAACATCCATCAATAGCTTTTACGATAAAAAGTTCTTTGACATTTAGGTCCCAAATGCAATTGTTTTCTGACTATGAACAATGAATAATGAACCCAAAACCAAATAAAATTTGGCATCGAAAGCGCCTTTTTGAAAAAGTTAAAGTGTTAAAATTTTTCGCAAATGACTCATTATTAGATGATTGTAAAAATCAAGGGTAGGAGTCATGGGTGCTCGCAAAGGGCACTGCGACTACGGTTTCAAACGAATCCAGAGGATGAATATCATTGTAGGAGTCATGGGTGCTCGCAAAGGGCACTGCGACACAAAGCTAAGCATGAACAAAAAAATGAAGTACTTGTAGGAGTCATGGGTGCTCGCAAAGGGCACTGCGACGAATGAATTTTTCATTAGAAGTATTTTTTAAAAAGTAGGAGTCATGGGTGCTCGCAAAGGGCACTGCGACTCGGTTTTCCTTTTTCATCGTTTTTTCCTGTAGAGTAGGAGTCATGGGTGCTCGCAAAGGGCACTGCGACTAGTTGTGATTAAAATGAAATTACAGAATGACCAAGTAGGAGTCATGGGTGCTCGCAAAGGGCACTGCGACAAATCATATTGCCATTTTCGTTGTAGCTATACAAACGTAGGAGTCATGGGTGCTCGCAAAGGGCACTGC